>CAZLCM010000036.1:0-9808 GCA_964558055.1 uncultured Isosphaeraceae bacterium
AATACACCATTGACCAAAAACATCGGAAGGACGCCATGTTCTTCAAGGAATTCTCTGGGCAAGACCTCAATCACTTTTGGATCCGCAAGTCGAGCTGTGTCTGAAGCAAATGGTATTCCGTAGGCCTGAGCAAGTGTCTCTAGAACAACTCGATTATCAAGAAATCCCATCTCAACAAGGACTTCTCCTAATAGTTTGCGCTCTTCACAACTTTGCTGGTGTTCAATTGCTCTATCAAGTTGCTCTTGAGACAAAATCCCCTGACGGAGTAACAGCTGTCCAAGCGGTACCTGTACTGTCATTGAATTTGGGATTTTGGTTTCTTCATTCATGTTTTATGAAAAACTCCTTGCAGCTGCTTCGACTGTTTTGTGAGTGCTGAATACCCTCTCTAAACGAGTGAGTTTAAACACTGTTTGGACCGATTCAGATACTGCAGCAAATTTGAGTTTATTTCCGTTGCGATTAAGTTCATCGGAAAGCCAAAGAAACGACTCAAGTCCAAGCGAGTCAATATGCTCAAGATTTCCACAATCAAGAATGATGTTCGTTTTTGAGTTGTCTAATGTTTCTCGAACATATCTCTGGAAAGTATCGCAGTTATCCGCCGTTAATTCGCCAGAAAGAGATACGACAGTAGCCGCTAGATGTGATTCACAAGTTAAGTTCATGCCGCATTCCTTTCATGAGTTATGGGACTCTCCGCTTGATGATCAATCATTAATTGTTCCCATTGTGAGAAATCAAGTTCAAAGAAAATGGCTGCAAGCTCTGGGTCAAACTGAGAACCCACCACTCTACTCATTTCATTTAATACAGCTTCACGATTCATCGCATTTCTATAAGTGCGGCTCGATGACATTGCATCAAAAGTATCTGCCAGTGAAATCATTCTTGCGACTAGTGGGATTTCCTCACCAGATATTCCTTGAGGATATCCTCCACCAGAAAACTTTTCATGATGGTGTAAAACACCTCCAAGGATATCTTCCATCTGTGGAATGTCCTTGAGAATCTTTGCGCCAATTTCTGGATGTTTTTGAATTTCATCAAATTCACCGCTAGTTAATCCACCTCGTTTGGTAAGCACATGTTCTGGAACACCTATCTTGCCAATATCGTGAACCAGTCCTGCGATTCTAAATCGATCTACCTGGTCTGAATTCAATCCGTATTGCTCCGCTAATTGTGCTGTTAATAATGCCACCCTTTGAGAATGACCACAAGTGTATTTATCTTTCGCATCAATTGTGGCAGTTAGAGCTTCAAGAGTTCCGAGGAACGTGGCGTTCAAATCTTCATATAAAAGAGCGTTTTCTAGGAAAATTGCTAGTTGAGCCGCTGTTGCTGATAGTAACTTTACGTCAACAGAAGATGCGTCGGGATCATTCCCTTGTTTGTTTGCAGCAACAAGTACTCCAATAACTTTTCCATCACTCAAAATTGGTTCGACGATTGTCGCTGGGCCAAGACGGTGTGCAACTGCGTCGTCACGATTTGAAATTATTGACGATTGCCTAATATCATTTGCAACGGAAAGAACAGTGCTAGAAATATTGTCCGGAGCGTTACCGGCGAAAACTAGATCGCTTCCTATTCTCGGTAGTCGATTTCCAATTCTTAGTTGAACACCAATCCAATCATACGGCAGTGTTTGAAGCAACTCATTGCATGCAAGTTCTACGAACCGTTTCGGGTGGTTCACCGAGTGCATACTTCCAGTTATGGTGTAGAGTAAGTTAATCTCTTCGTATGAATCGGCGAGTTCTTGTCCAATTGCGTCCATCGTGTTTTGGCTTGACTCTGTTGTACTATTCGCATTCCACGAAAACTGAAACAAGGACGCAATACGTTGAACATCGTGTGTCGCAATTGGTGACAGGGAGAGCAACATGTCTCGAACAACCGTTGTGTCTGCATTGCTTGCTTGGCACAATGCGTGTAAATATTCACTTGTACAAAGTGCATCGGTTACGATGACTCCAATTGCAAAACCTTCATTAAAACGTGTCTCTGACTTTCTTACTGGAACTAACCATACTCCTTGGAAGGCCTCGGCTGGCTGCGGATTTTTTTGTGAATTCCAAGCAACGCAATGAGATGTTATTGCAAGACGAATTAGAGGAGATGCGCTAAGCAAATCGATTAGCCAATCATTCGTTCCTTTAGTCGAAATCTTTCCTTTTGAATCACAGTGAAGCACTACCATGCCAACATCTCGAACTAACTTCATAAACGGAGTTGTTGTATTCTGTGCCGTTGATGTAAAATTCTTAGTATTCACGCAGCATCCCTCTTTCCTGTGTCATTGCGCTCGCTACCTTCTAGCAACCGAGCACATAGTTCCGCAATTCCTCTAGGGCTAAATGGTTTACTTAATACTTTCCGAACGTTTGGTATTTCTGTGTCGCTTGGCTCAAGGTTGTGTCCACGAGCTGTCAATACTATTATTGGTATAGAAGCTGTTGCCTTGTCGTTATTCAAAACGTGTGCCAATTCAAGACCGTTCATGTACGGCATTTGAACATCTGTAATTACCAAATCTGGAATGTTCGTTTTCATTTGGTGAAGAGCGTCCTCACCATCTACTGCTGTTTGTACGGAGTACCCGCAATTTCGCAATTTCAGAGAAAGTACCTGCAAAATATGCGCTTCGTCATCAACAATCAAAATGTTATGTGTCGTTGTCATGCTGCCTTTCGTTGTCCGCGTTCTGACGGAATTGAAAACCAAAACTTAGATCCCATACCAAGTGTTGATTCCAACCCAATTTGACCACCATGAAGTGTTTCGATAATGTGCTGGCACAGGTTTAAACCTAGACCAGTACCCTTCGCAACATGCCTATAGTTTTCTACTCGGAAGAACTTATCAAAGACCTTGTCTGTTTGATCCGGAGCGATGCCAAGGCCAGTGTCAGAAACGCTGAAATGCAAACTTCGAGTTAGGTTATCTGTATCTGCTGTCACAGTAATACGTCCACCTTCTGGAGTGTATTTAATCGCATTGGATAGAAGATTTACAATGACTTGGTAAAGCATGTCTCCATCACCGTGCACAGATAAATCTACGTCAGCAATTTGAGCGTGTATTTCTAAGTTCTTTTCGTTTGCTTGTGGACGCATATTCGTCACACCGCGTTTGATAAGTTCTTCAAAGTTGACAATCGATCGATCAATGTGCATTAACCCAGCCTCTATTTGGCTTATATTTAGCAAGTTGTCAATCATCCTTTGAAGCCGGGTAGTTTCAGTAGATATAACACTGTAAAAATTTTGTCGTGATTCCTCGTCCGGAGCATCGCCGTCAACCAACATCTCTGTGTAGGCAGCGATAGATGAAAGAGGAGTCCTTAGTTCATGGCTTGCCTTCGAAACAAAATCACTTTTCAAACGTGCAATCTCCCGTTCTCGTGACAAATCACGAAGCACGGTTACAACTGCATGCATCGCTTCGTTTTTGTGTCCTACTGACTGAAGATGTACTTCGTAAGCAACCGAGACACCATCATTTTTTATTTCCTGCTCATATTGTCTTCCTTCTTTTGGAAGACCACTGCGTGCATCTGAAATAGTTGATGCAAGTTGATGATCTGCAAGAACATTCTCGATTGTTAGACCAACAGCATCGTGTGGAGAAACGCATAGCAATCCAACCGCAACCTCGTTCACATGAAGAACTTCTCCGTGTGCATCAACAACAATTACAGCGTCTCGCAATACATCAAAGACGGCTTCTACCTGCCTTCTATGAGTTCTATCAATGCAAGCGTGAATTTTTGCGGACTCAAGTGCGCCGGTCGCTTCTTCCGCCTCTTGCGAAGCAATTTGCATTGCTTCGATTGCGGCTAACTCGTGTGCTTTCCTTTTCATCAAAAGAAATACAGCAACCACTGTTGAAAGAGTCGTTGCAGTTATTATTAAGATTGAAATTGAATCTGAAAACACGCGGCGCCTTACTTGGGTTGTTCTTACCCAAGTTGACGAACGCGTCTATGGGGCAAGATGGGAATCTTCTGCAACACCCACGATTGGTTGGCTTCCCTCAACCAACTTCTCGGAGTGCTGCTCAATTCCAACTTCGGCGGTTTTTGCCGTCAAATTCGGTGTAATTGGTCTTTTCGTGCGTAATTTTGCGTTTTTTGCGTAGGTTTGAAGCAAGATATCTATGCCGTGCTCTGTGTTATCGGACCGCGCCTTGGCAAGAAGTTTCTTTCCTATTTCTTTGTCGCCGAGCCTGAGGGCGACAATCCCTTCAAATAATGGACCCTCAGAAAACTCCGGCGCTAACTCACTAATTTTTTCTCCACAAGTTGCTAGACGAGAATAATCGCCCATCTCCCAAGAGATGTACCCAAGATCAACCCAAGCGTTTGGATCATCTGGGGTTTGTCTTGTAACTTGAAGACAAATATCTCGACCTTGAATTTGACGACCTGTTGAACTAAGGCACTTCCCTTTAATCCTCTTAAATGTATTTGACAAACTTTCATCTTCTTCTAGTTGAGTAATAGTGTGTAAACAGTTTGCGTACTCACCAGCCCCAAACTGCGCAGTAGCAAGAAGAGTTAAAACTTCTGAGTCATCATTTCCAAGTAACCTTGAGTCGGATAGAAATTTTGCAGCTTTTGATGGATTTCCGTTACGAAGATATATATGACCTAGTAATGCAGTTATTGATGGTTGGTGTTGGAATTCTTTTCCTGCACTTTCAAGAAGTTCAATTGCTTTATCGAATTTGCCAAGAGCAACGTACGTCTCAGCAGTAGCAAGCAAAAACTGCGGATGGGACTTGTCGCACTCCATTGCTTTTGAATAGCAAGAAAGTGCTTCTTCATCTTCTGACCATCGTTGATGCAAAACACCTAAAAAATAATGTGCTTCGGCAACTTTTGAATCAATCTCAGCCGATCGCAATAATGCTTTGCGTGCAGAATCAAGTTTATGCTGTTCAATCAATATTCTTCCTCGAAGCAAGTGATAGGAAGCATTGTCGTCGTATCTCGCAATTGCTGCGTCAATCGTAGAAATTGCTGCCTCTAACTGGCCAACTTCAAACTGTTGAAGCGCTTGCTGGGCAGCGAGGTCAGCGTTTACAACATCCATTCTCTGGTGTGCGTCCGCCCTTGCTATTTTTCCTTGCTTAGTAGGACCTGAACACCCAACTAAGAGAAGTGCTGCAATAAGTAAAATCAATCGCTTCATTTAAGTTCCTCCGAGGATACTTGAACGGTTTGGTTTTCTCGTTGCAATAATTTACGAATCAAATCTCGCTCCCAAACACTTTCCTGTTCATTCGTTATTCGTTCACGAAGTCGCACCATCTCTGGTTGTGCTGTTGAGTTACGAAGAGACAAGTTCGACCAATACAATGCCTTGTCTAAATCTCCAACTCTGTAAGCGTCTAATGCATCTCGATTGTAGTTTGCAGTTATTTGATCTTTGCTAAACGGTAGTAAACCTGCTCGTGCACCTACGCGAACTGACTCTACTATTTCAAGAGAATCCTTGCCTGTCTCCCATAATCGTTCATCAGGAATTATTGATGGCGTTAATAGAAAAATGATTTCTTCCTTTTCTACTTGGTCATCTTGCCCACGAAACGCTGCACCAAGAAGAGGGATGTCGCCCAAAAACGGAACTTGGTTTCTACCGACAGTGGTCGCCTCTCTGAACAAGCCACCTAGAATTATTGTTTCTCCATCTCGGCAGCGAACATTGGTCATTAGTTGTTGAGTTATCTCATCTGGAATTGACTGGCCCGCATCCGTTCTCAGAGTCGCACTTGAAACATTTGGATGAAGTTCCATCCGTATCATGCCGTCAGGTGATATGAAGGGGCGGAAGACGAGTTGAATTCCTGTGTCAAGGAACTCAACCGTTTGGGTCGTGCTCGTGTCTGTTTGCGTAGATGAAAGATATCCAACTCTAGTCCCGATTAGAACTTCTGCTTTTTGCCTATTCAAACAGGTAATTCGAGGTCTTGCCATTACAGTTGTATCTACTACTTGATCAAGTACTTTTAGAAAAGCACCAACATGATCTTTAATTATTCCCGCCTTTAGTCCACCTGAAAACGGGGCAATGTCTGTCGAGCCAACACCAGAAGAAACCGCTTCGACATTTGTGTCACCAAAAGAGCCAGTAATTACATCTTGTGCTGCTGCAAGTGGGCCACCCGCAATTCCACCAATTTGAATATTGGAGAGAGCGGTGAAGTCAACACCGAATTCATTGTCTTCAGTAACTTTCGTTTGCACAATAGTTGCTTCAACCACCACTTGTTCTGGTGGAGTATCCAAATCCTTTAACAGAAGTGCAATTGCTTCAAGATTATCTGGATAGTCATTGATAACAAGTTTGCTTGTCCAAGCATATCCGTCACCTCCACCATCAGTTAAAGATGGTTGGTAACCCTGTTCAATATCACCTCTAAATGCGGCTTTACCGTTTTCTGAAAGGAGTGGCTTAACGAATTCGTCCGCATCGGCTGCCGATAAATATTGTAGTTCATAGATTCGGCTTTCAGTTTTACGTCTTGCTTTCTCTATTGTGTCAAGTTCTTCAATAGTGTACACGTACACAAAATTCCCCTCTTCGATATAACCAAATCCATTGACCCTCAAAACTGCGTCGAGAGCTTCATTGAATGTCACATCGTAAAGGTTCGCAGACACCGCTCCAGTAACACTATTTGAAGCAATAATATTCTTGCGGCTTTGAATCGCGAGCATTTCTAGGACTTGTGTAACTTCGGTCTCGTTAACAACGAGATCTACCGTTCCGAACTCGTCCATTACAACCTCTTCACCTGATTCTTGGGCAATGCAGAGCGGAGCGATTAGGAGGGAAAAAACTATTAAATATAAGGTGTATTTCACGAGTGCGTCTCCAAATGCGCACCCTTACCTTTTTAGCGGCTTGGGGGCGCTATAGTCAGTTCATATCGTCTGTTTCCAGCAGAAATGATGACCGAACGGCCAGACAATTCGGTAAGCCTTAGGGGATTTGGAGCATCCGGCATAACTACAACTTCACCTTGTTTTACGACTTTGCCGTTAATCATTGCCATTTCGCCGATGACTGCATCAAGAGTCAATCCAGCAACTATTTCTTGTTCTGCTTTTACACTCTTGTTTACTATTTTGTGAGAGGTATTATCGGGCGTATTGCCTATGTTTGGAAATACGTCTTGGTCCATCGAAAAAGGATTTTTCTTTGGGATTGTCTCAAGGATAACTGGAACGAAAACGTTATCGGAAGACGTCGGAATTGCTGCAACTTGCTGTTCAACTGGGACTGCGACTGCTGTTCTTGGAGGTCTTGCAATTACGATAATCCGTGCCCAAAGTAAAAGTCCAACAAAAAGTAATGTGCAGAACAAACTAAACCGTTTTCGATCAGCGGTTATACGCTGCCATATGAATCGCATTTTTTTATTCATTGTATCCCTCCATCGTTGTCATACATTGCATGAAGTCCAATAGACGCTTCAAGGATGGGCATCTCTCCAGAATTTTCAATATCTTTCGCTGAAATTCTCAGTGATGAGACTCTGATTAGGCGGTTCATTGACTCTACATTTTGAATAATTGAAAAAATCGAATCAAAATCAGCATATAACGTAACAGCAAGCGGTTGAATTAAAAAACCATCTTGTTGGTTTAGTTTCGTTGAGGTTGCCCCTGCAGTAAAACTTTGATCGTGAACATATTGACCGTCAACTTCTAATGAAAGCGCTTTAACTATCTGTGCTGTGTCTGGTGAGTTAGGAACAATTTTGCATTCAGATTGAACTTGGCTCTCCAAATTTGCGAATTCTTGTCGCATCGTTTCCACTTCGACCTGCCTTCGCTCAAGTTGCTCAATTCGATTCTCTAACTCTATAGAATGAAGTGCTGCCTCTTTGCCATTCCTATAGTTAGGAACTATAAATAAACAAACAAACAGTACGGTTAATACAAATGTACCGAAAAGCATCCATCGTTCTCGCATCGCGGTCATTCTTCACCTCCATTAACAATCATGCGCGAAACTTCCCATTTGCTATCCAAATCTATTAGAAAACTAATTCTAAACTCGCGCGCTTGCTTTTCTAAAACCGTTCTCGATTTGCTGTAGTCCATGCTCACCGAACCAAACGGTTCATTGAATTGCAATAAAGAAACTAAAGATGCAATCGATTCGTCTGTTGATGCAATACCTGCAAGCCGTCCGCTTATACCCCTGCCGTTTTCCGTTTCAACGATGTCAAGGGATAGGTCTTCAAGCGTCACTGAATCGGGGAGCATGTTTGTAATTGTTGAAACAATATCGCCCATACCAAATATGGTTCGTTCCGTGTTATATCTTTGTATAAACGATTCTAAACGATCTTTTTTTAACTCTAATTCAGTTGCATCTACTTCTAATTCAAGTGCATTATTCGCCCTTGATTGAGTTACGACCAGTCGTTCAACTGATGAATTCATTGAAAGGCGAGAATGGGTGGCAATTGCTGCTACAGCACAAAGCGTGCATATGATTGCAATTGCAACTCTGTTACTCCTCGCTTTGTTTCTGCTTCGTTCAATGTATTGGTCAGGCAATAAATTCATGCTGCACCCTTTATCGATGTGTCACTAACACGTCGCTGTTGATTAATACTCGACAAACTTGCACCAAGGGCAGCGTGCCAACCATTTGTTTCGACTATCTCGGATGGTAACGCTTGAATATGTAGTGATTCTCTGTCTGAAAAAACTACTTGGCTACATGAATTAGATAGCACCTCTGCAAGATTACAATTCCACCCAGCGCCTCCGGTCACAATTATTTGCGTAGAAAGCGGACCTCTGTTCGTAACGCCGTAGTGCCGAACACATTTCATTGCATCTGTGGCAATTGATTCATGAATTGAACGAGTAGCGTCACGTACAACCTTACAGATATCAACATCTTCTTCGTGATGTGAATATGACAACATTCGCTCTGCTTGTTCAAACGTAACATCGGTGTGGGTCGCAATTGCCTCTACAAGTTTTGTTCCGTTGTGCTCAAAGTGTTTGTAAAAAACCAGTGTGTCCCCAGCGAGCACCATAAATGCTGAATCGTGCATGCCAAAATCTAGTACGCACCGAACAACCGATTGATCACTTTGGCGACGGTGCAACATGCTTAGAGTTCTTGCAACTGAATTGCAAAGTGGCTCAATAGCAGTTGGCCGTAAGCCCGCACAATATAAAGGGTCGAGTAAACTTGAAAGAGTTTGTTGTTCTATAGCAATTGCCAGTACATCCCCGCCAGTACCTATTGGGATTGCATCAAATTGAAGTGATGATCTCTCAACCCCAAGTCGATCAACCATTTCCCAAGCAGCGGCTTCTTTAAGTTCGTGAACTGACATGTTTGGTAATCGCAATACTTGATGGTGTGCGATTGATGGTGGTAGAGACAGTACACAATCCGAGCCAGATGTGCCCGCTCGGTTGAGATATGACTGCCACTGTTCGGGGGTAATCTCTCTTGGATTAGCATCGATTCGTTTAACATTAGGATGTTGATAACGACCATTCTTCCAAGCGCATTGACCAATAGTCACGCCTCTGTCATAAAAGGCGATTCCTATTTGTCCATTTGTATTCTTTTTGAATGGGAACATCATGGACCACCAACTTTTGTAACATTAACTTTGCCTGTTAATGGTGCAAGTTGAACTTGCCAAGAATGATTGTCACTGTGCACCTCAAAACTTCCGCCGGTGCTTGGTGAACCATCTGGAGCTACTATTCCTCCAGTCTGATCAAAGATAACGCTTGTGTTCGCTCCAT
>CAZLCM010000037.1:0-9762 GCA_964558055.1 uncultured Isosphaeraceae bacterium
TTCACAGCATTTGTGATTTGCCAACTGGAAGATGGTTTCCGCATGACATTCTAGAACAGGTCTTTGTTAGTGATGAAATAGAACCACCCGAGGAAATTTTGTGGATTACACGCTTGGTTGAAGCACCAGAAGATTCCGAGCCCGAAGATCGATGGGCGTGGGCGTCAACTCATGGTCTAAATCGGTGCGGTAGAGTTGAACTTGAACTTTTTGGTGTGCCAGCGGTTTATACTTCAGAGTCGGTGCACATAGTAGATGGTCTTGCCGCACTTACACTTGAAACATCGCTTCCACCAACTGGTCAACCAATCTCTCTTGGCTCCGACTTGCTAGTGTCTTTGATGCCGTGTGATAAAGCAATCTCAATGCTTAAAGACGATATGCCAGGAAGAGAAGACCGAAATGTTCCAACTGTGGCAATTGTTTCTTCCGATGCAACTTCCGTTTATCCAAAAGATGCAATTGAAACACTCCACCTAGGAGAAACAGCGGTCGTAAAAACAATGCGTTCAACTGAACGGAGTGCGAAACTAGCTCAGGATAAATGGAATCTCCTGCTCAAGGCCTCTGGACAAATTGGAGAAAGCGAGCATGCTGGTTGTTTGGTTCAAGTTCCATGGGCTCATGTTGACGATGAGGATTCACCTAGAGAATACCTCTGGTTTAGAGTTCTTGAAGTTCGGGGTGAAGAAGTTGTTGGGGAACTTGCTCACCAGCCCTCAATAGTTACAACTCTAGCCGAGGGACAAAAAGAAACAATTACTGTTAACGATATAACTGATTGGGTTTTGATGACTCCGGTTGGTCCCATGGGACCAGGAGACGCTGACGCAATCGATGAGTTTTTGACTCAATTTAAAAGTTGAAGAATTACAACAAGTAAACCAGAAATCAGCGCTAAAACAACACAGAAAAATGCGATCCGTGCAGTGATTGGCATTGGTTTAAATTCTTCACGCACCAACGTTTCGCAATCAGTTAATTCCAACTCTTCCCAATCAATATCGATTGAATTTCTTTTGTTTTCAAGCAACACTTGCCTTGCCATAACAACATCTTTACGCATGACTTGTAACGGTACGCCCAATTGTCCCGCAGAAAGCCCAACTCCGACACCAATTGTTGGCGTTGCAAATACAAACGCCTCAATCCCATTGTCGCGTAAAACAATTGCTAATACGTTTGCTTCAAATTCTGTTGGTGGGCAAATTAGTGTGACCAAATCTTCACTCATCAAAAACTGTCCTCTCCACATTTGGGGGGCTGAATTACTTCGATAATTTTCTCGGTATTTGAATCAAGCCAACCAAGTTTGCGCTCTACCATTCTCAAAAATTCGGAGCCAGGTATTTTGCCAAAACTCCCTGTCTTATAAATATGGAAAGCGCTTTCTACCACAAGCGCCTCCTTCATCAAAGATGGGACAATTGAAAGTTCAGATGGAAAAAGAGGTGCTGTTGTGAAAGCGTTATACGATTGCACCATAGACCTTATTGTGTGACCACGAAAACTGTCGGGCCAGTTTTTAACATCATCAACACCCATTCGCATTGAAAATTGCAAGACACCATTTGATATATCTGTAATTCGTTGTGCAACTCTTAGAGAATCGAAATCAATAACTGCAACAATTTCCCCATCTCTATAAAGCATGTTCCCCGGATGCCAATCACCATGCACAACGGAAGTTGGTAAAGAATCAAACCCTACTGATTCAGTTGTTTTTTTTGCAGATTCAAATTGAGAGGTTATATACTCAATTGTTTCATCCATACCATCTAATTTTGAAACATCTTCATGTTTAGATATAACTTCTAAAATTTCTGAGAGAACCTGATTAGTATTTTCAATTTGGTGAAACGATGTTTTAGTTACTGATTCTTCTTCGGAAAATTCTCGTAAAAGATCGTGGCAATGAGCAAGGACTCTACCTGATTCGGCTGCTTCTGGTTTTGATTTATCGAATCTGTGCCCATTGATAAAATGAAACAATTCGTAAATACGACCGTCTATCTCTACAAGTGTATTTCCATCAACTGTCTCAACAAGGCCAGCAACTGGAAAACCATGGTCGCTTAGTTTTTTTTGAATTTTGTGAGAAAAGTTGACTCTTTCAATATCGTCACTACCAGAAGCGCGCCTTTTTAAAAGGTATCTTCCCTTTGTCGAATCAATGATAAGTTTCGGAGAGTGTCTAGAGCCCTTCTTAAAATCCTTTATCCTTTGAATCGCTCCGATTTCATATCTACTCACAACCATGACCAATTCTTGACCGCCAATCTCTCCTTGAACTTCTTTCCTATCAACCGGTGACCCGTTTGCGGTGTGGTTTTCATAGTTGTCGAAATCGATTGACATAATCACATTTTAGCCAAACAAGTTAACTAGATGCCGTAATTGATAACCAACCCGCAACTAAACATTCCTGCGGATTGTTATTATTCTGCGTTTTGAACCTGTTCTTTGATTCTATCAACTGCGCCTTTGATTTCAACTATTCGGCGGCTTGTCTCGCCATCTAAGCATTTGCTCGCTATCGTGTTCGACTCTCTGAGCATTTCCTGTGAGAGAAAATCCAATGTCCTTCCGATTGGTTCATTCTCTGGTCCCCCAATTAGGTCATGAAACTGGTTGATGTGCCCATCTAATCGAGTAATTTCTTCAGCGATATCTGTCTTTTCAGCAAAGATAGCCACTTCCCTTAGAGTGTCTTGTTCAGTCACTGTTGCGCCTACTTCATCGAATAGGGATTGCATGCGCTGACGAAGGCGCGCTTGATATTCCGCTACTATTTCTGGAGCTCGTTCTTTTATGTGTGACAAATTTTCATTAATTTTTGCAAGTTGATTCTTGAGGTCTTCCTCAAGGGATTTACCCTCTTTCCTTCTCATTTCAATTACGTCTGTACAGCAATCAAGTACTAACCCAAGCAAGGTGGATTTAACTCGAATAGCAACATCATCCTCAGTGTCGTTACTTAACACTCCAGGTAAAGACAATAACCTGCCCACATCGATTGAAACTGTGTCATCAACCTCACGAAGTTTGCTTAGATAATTACTTAATATTTCTGGATTGATTGTTGCAACACCATGTTCAGGTGAGTCAATAAACTTAACGCTTATGGTTACGCTTCCACGAATGATTTGTTTTGCAACCAGTGTGTCTATTTCTGCTTCAAGGGACTGAAGTATATCGGGTAGGCGAACATTCGATTTATAAAATTTATTGTTAACCGTTCGAATTTCTACTTGGAGTGAAACACCATCTTTGCGAGATGAAGCTCTTCCAAAACCAGTCATTGAATGGAGCATTACTCGGTTGTTCCATTAGTAGTCGAAGGAACAGGCGTTGCTGGATTTGTATCTTCTGGTGCTGTTTCCGTAGTAGAAGTCGGTGGTAGTTCCGTTGGAGTAGATACAATTGTTCCTTGGTCGGGAGTTTCTTCGATTATTGTTTTACTCTCAACTAGGTTTAGTGCTATAGCAATTCCCAAAAATAAGATAAATGCCACAACGGTCATAACAGTTAGGGCGTCTCCAACTCTTCCGCCAAAAACCGTGTCGGTTCCACCACCACCAGCACCACCAAACGCAGAAGCAAGACCACCGCCCTGTGGACGCTGGACAAGTATTATTAAAATCATCGAGATTGAGATGAGTATGAGTACGATTGTAAGAATAAGGAACGTGTTGTTCATTTCATAATTTCCAGTGCTTGTGTTACGACTCGCAAGCAGCCGTGACAATTGCATTAAACGAATCTGCTGACAGAGCGGCGCCGCCTACAAGTGCGCCATCGATATCTGGGCAGGTAAATAACTCGGCGGCATTGTCGGGTTTCACTGAACCGCCATACTGAATGCGAAGGGTATTCGCAATTGTTTCATCATACAAGTCACAAACGCAATTACGGATTGCGTTGTGGACAGTTTGTGCATCATCTGGGCTCGCTGTTTTTCCAGTGCCTATAGCCCAGACGGGTTCATAAGCGATAACGATTAACTCCATTTTCGCCTTGCTTACTCCAAGAAGCCCCGATGTTATTTGGCCAAGCACAACATCAAGAGTTTTTCCAGTTTCTCTTTGTTCAAGGGTTTCTCCAACGCAAAGAATTGTTTGAAACCCTTCGGATGTGGATGTTTGCAGTTTTTTGGCAACTAGAGCATCGGTCTCACCCAAAACATGTCGACGTTCACTGTGTCCTACAAGAATACTTGTAACACCGATTTCTTTAAGCATCGAACAACTTATTTCACCTGTAAAAGCACCGTTTGGTTCATGCCACACGTCTTGTGCCCCGAGACACAATTGGGACTGATGGGTTACGCTGTCAACCGCCTGAAGATAGGGAAATGGTGGGTAGACAACAACCTCGCAGCAGTCACAAGTGCTCGCCTTGTCCGCAATGGCACCAGCAAGAAGCATGCCCGATTCCAAATCGGTGTTCATCTTCCAATTACCGCCAATAATGGGTGTACGTTTTGACATCTGAACCGCGAAGGATACCAGAAACCCACTAATCTCACGTGATTTGGGGTATACCTGCGAGTACAATCCCCGTTTTCAACCTCTCATGCAGGAATCCATTTATGGCTTTGAGCGCTTCAGACATCCGAACACAATTTCTAGATTTTTTTAAAGATCGGTGTGAACATTCTGAAGTTCAATCAAGCCCAGTCATCCCACACAACGACCCTACTCTGCTCTTTACAAATGCTGGAATGAATCAGTTCAAAGATGTTTTTCTAGGGCGCGGAACGAGACCATACACAAGAGCAGTAGATACGCAAAAATGTATACGTGCTGGAGGGAAACACAATGACCTTGAAGATGTGGGATTTGACACTTACCACCACACTTTTTTTGAAATGCTTGGCAATTGGTCATTTGGAGATTACTTCAAAGAGGATGCCATCAAGTGGGCTTGGCAGTTGTTTACTGAGGTCTGGGGCCTTGAAAAAGATCGGCTCTACGTCACGGTGTTTTCTGGTGATGAGAAAGATGGTCTTGAAGCAGATGTTGAGGCGGAAAATTTGTGGAAAGAACTTACCGATATCGACCACTCACACATCACTCGGTGGGATAGAAAAGATAATTTTTGGGAAATGGGAAGCACAGGACCATGTGGACCGTGCAGCGAAATCCATTACGATTCTACCCCTGACAAAAGTGGTGGACATCTAGTTAACAAGGATAATCCAGATGTAATTGAAATCTGGAACTTGGTTTTTATCCAGTACAACCGTAGCGATGATGGAACATTAACTCCTCTTCCAAATCAACATGTTGACACAGGAATGGGTCTTGAACGAATCGTTCGTGTTTTACAGGGAAAGAAAAGTAACTACGACACCGATCTTTGGACTCCTATTTTTTCAGAAATAACAAAACTCACTGGAGCACCGCCATACGGTCGCAAATTAGACAACCAAACTGATGTTGCATATCGGGTTCTCGCTGACCACATACGCTGTCTTGTAATTGCAATCGCAGATGGAGGAAGACCAGGCGCAGCAGGAAGAGAATATGTTCTTCGCCGAATTCTACGGCGTGGGGTTCGCCATGCACACCAAACACTTGGTGTTGATGGTCCGCTCCTATATAAATTAGTGCCTTCTGTTGCAGAGACACTCGGAAATGTGTTTCCAGAAATCATAGAAAACCAATCACACATCGAACAGATAATATTTGACGAAGAAGAAAGTTTCTTAAAGACGTTAGACAGAGGAATTGAACTATTCGAAAAAGCGGTGGTTGATGGTGATGGGAATTGCATTGATGCTCAAAGCGCTTTCACTCTTCACGATACGTTTGGTTTCCCGATTGACCTAACTGAGGTTATGGCTGAAGAACGATCGATGACAGTTGACCGAGATGGGTACGAACTTCTTATGGAAAGGGCAAGGGAAACATCGCGAGCCACGAGCGAAACGGACAAGAAAATGCAACTTCCACCCGAAATTCTTGGGAAATTTGCATCCCTAAAAGTTCTACCAACCAACGATGAGAAAAAATTTAGAGGTGGCGTTACAAATTCTCGCGTTAAGGGAATTTGGAATGGAAAAGAACTTGTAGGAAAAGCAGATAGTTCTTCGACGTTTGGAATAATTTTAAACAAAACTCCTCTTTACGCTGAACAAGGCGGTCAAGTGGGTGACACCGGTCATATTGTTCGAGAACAAAACAGCACCCAAGGCAGGTGTGAATTTTTTGTTGAAGAAACTCATCGCTATGGTGATTATGTTCTACATGTTGGAAGAGTACTTGAAGGTAAATTATTTGAGGGTGACCAAACCACAGCAACTGTAAACGAAAAACAACGGGCACAAATCGAGGCAAATCATACTGGGACACACCTATTAAACCATGCTTTGCGAGAAATACTTGGCGAAGATGTCCAACAGCGTGGTTCGCTTGTAGATCACGATCGCCTTAGATTTGATTTTTCTTATCCACACGCCATGACAGACAATCAGGTCACAGAGGTTGAGAACCTTGTAAACAATGCAATCCAAAATGTTCTTAATGTTGATGCAAAAGAAGTGCCGCTAGAACAAGCAAAAAAAATAAATGGCGTTCGAGCTGTGTTTGGAGAACAATATCCCGACCCAGTTCGTGTCGTGAGTATTGGTGCGATGGTAGATGATTTGGTCAAAGATCCTTCAAACGAAGATTGGCACAAGTGTTCTATAGAATTTTGCGGTGGAACTCATTTAGACAACACCCAAGATGCAAAACATTTTGCGTTGCTTCACGAGCAAGCCCTTGCTTCGGGAATAAGAAGAATCGTAGCAATCACTGGCGTAGCCGCTCAAGCAGCACATCTTGCCAATACTTCTTTGCTACAACAAATTGAAGAAGCAAAACAACTAGAGGGTTCGGAACTCATTGACGCTTACAACGATTTGGTTTGTGAAGTTGATGAACTTGCGATTTCCCAGACAGCAAAACACTGTGCAAAACTAGAATTAAAAACACTGCACGCACAAGTTAGAAAAGTTCAAAAAGATATTGCGTCTTCTAGAAAAGACCATGTTTTAGAGCAAGCAAAGGTCATTGCTGATTTAGATGAGAACATAATCGTCGCTACGATAAATGGCGCTGATAAGGATTCAATGATGACCGCTCTTGATTCGGTCAGGGCTAAACGCCCAGATGGAGCGGCTATTTTGTTTACTTCTAACCAAGATGAGGGGAAGGTAATTATTGTTGCTGGAGTTAGCAAAACAATGATTGCAAAGGGTCTTAAGGCGGGTGATTGGGTTCGAGAGGCGGCCAAGAAGTGTGGGGGCGGGGGCGGGGGTCGTCCAGACACCGCACAGGCCGGTGGGAAAGAACCAGAGAACGTTCCAAAGGCAATGGATGCAGCAACTGAGTATGCACACGAGGTAATCGAATGACTGAAGAAAAACCCAATGACACAAGTAAAGAACAAGAAGGTGTCCCGCACCTTGTATCCAACCTTCAGCCAATTGCACAACAAGTTGGTGAGCATGTGCTTGCAGCTCTTGACCATAAAGACACCGTTGCAGTTCTTACAACCGTTACTGGCTCAAGAAATGGACAACAAGTTGTCTCGATTCCATTAACTGGCGAACACCTAAAGAAAGTACATGGTCTGATTGAAGAAATTCATGAAAGCGATGAGCCCGAACGTGTGCCATGTGTTGGGTTTCATTGTTTCATCGATGATGAAAAGACAAAGGAACTCAAATAATGAAACCAAAGCTCTTTGAGATTTCACTAGCACAGTGGTCGTTGCACCGCGCACTCCAAGGTGGTTACATTCAAGCAATTGATTTTCCTCGCATCACAAAAGAACAGTTTGGAATTAATGCGGTCGAGTATGTCAACAGTTTTTTCCCTAACAGACAGCCCAGTGTTGATTTTGTAAATGACTTGAAAACTCGTTGTAACGATTTTGGTGTCTCAAGTTTATTAATAATGTGCGACGGTGAGGGAAACCTTGGAGACCCTGACAAATCGGCAAGAACAAAAGCAGTTGAAAACCATTACAAATGGATTGATGCCGCTGTTGAACTTGGATGTCATTCAATCAGGGTGAATGCGCAATCAAGTGGCTCGTTTGAAGAGCAACAAAAATTAGCCGCCGATGGTTTACGAAGATTAACTGAATTTGGAGACACAAAAAAAATAAATGTTATCGTTGAAAATCATGGTGGACTAAGTTCAAATGGCGCATGGCTTGCTGGTGTAATGGAATTAGTTGACAACCCACGTTGTGGCACTTTGCCTGATTTTGGCAATTTTATTTTGGACTGGGGAACTAGAGAAGAATACGACCGATACAAAGGTGTTGCCGAGTTAATGCCTTTTGCAAAAGCAGTCAGCGCAAAATCAAACGAATTTGACAGCAACGGTAATGAAACACATACCGATTATGAAAAAATGATTGGGATAGTTTTAGATTCCGGTTATCGCGGGTGGATTGGAATTGAATACGAGGGAAATAGTGTTGGCGAATTTGAGGGTATTGTTAGAACTAAAGATTTGTTAGAAAAAACTAGAAAAAACCAAGAAGTCCAAACATGAAAGCAATAACAATTAAAGATGAAGGCGCCCCCGTTGCAAGTAACGTTGCTTTTGTAAACGATTGGGAGGATGTTTGCCCCAAAGAAAATAGCGTTTTAGTTAAAACAGAGGCCTCTGCATTAAACCATCTAGATCTTTGGGTAGGAATTGGCATGCCCGGTCTTGGCCTTACCTATCCCAGAATCAGTGGCTCTGATGGATGTGGAATTGTTTTCTCTGTTGGAGGAAATGTTGATAAATCGTGGGTTGGAAAAAGAGTTCTACTAAATGCTGCAGTTAGGCAATCAGAAGCAAAACTTCCCTGTTCGTCTCCTACTCCAGAAGATATTCGTATGATTGGTGAACACGACAACGGAACAAATGCAGAATATTTTGTTGCTCCAGTTTCAAATATCCTAGATGTCGGTGACATTGATCCGGTAATTGCTGCTGGTTTTGGTTTGGCTCATCTAACTGCTTGGAGAATGGTTGTTTCAAGAGCGCGGATTCGTGCAGGTCAATGTGTATTGATTACAGGTATTGGTGGTGGTGCTGCTCTTGCAGCATTCAATATCTGTAAACACTACGGTTGCAAAACAATAGTAACTTCAAGACATCAATGGAAACTAGATAAAGCGCTTGAACTTGGTGCAGACGAAATTGTGCTTGATGAAGGCGAAGATTGGTCAAGAACGGTTCGTGGAATGACGGGAAAAAGAGGTGTTGATATTTGTGTTGATTCGGTTGGTGGCTCTCTTCATCTCCCTTGCATTAAATCTCTTGCTCGTGGTGGGACACTTGTCACTTGTGGTTGCACTGCTGGTGCTGCTCCAAAAACCGATCTTGCAAGGATTTTCTGGAATCAACTTTCGATTCTCGGTTCTACAATGGGTGATATGGATGAGTTCACAGAAGTTGTGGCACTCCATAAAAACGGAATGCTACCTGTCATTGACTCAGTTTACGATGCTGAGAATGCACAGGAAGCATTTGCACGTCTTGAATCCGGAGAACAATTCGGAAAAATCGTCCTCCGTTGGCAATAACTACGTTTACGCTTTCAAAGTGACATCTACTTACAACCATGGTTGACTCCTCGGAGCAATGCAGCAAGTCCACTGCGTGTTAGGACAGTAGAACCCGAGCCAGCGAGGGTGAAATGTAGATATTGCCTGTTTGACGCTAGCGAAACGAAGTAGTGCGAGGAGGACGAAGCAGATGGGGCCTT
>CAZLCM010000038.1:0-9689 GCA_964558055.1 uncultured Isosphaeraceae bacterium
ATGGTGAATCACACGCAACAATTACTGTTCACGAGATGGCAAAGAAACTTGACGCTGGCGGCATCATCAAGACAAAAGATTTCCCACTCAAAGACCATGATTCTCTAGATAGAGTCATAATTGGCACTAAGCAAGAAGGTGCGCGATTAATGATTGAAGTACTTTGCGATATCCAAAGTGGCAAGCTTGACGCAACCCCGCTCGACATGAGTAATGCTTCATACTTTTCCTTTCCTCAACCAAAGGATGTCCGCGCGCTTCGTAAACGCCGGCACAAAATGCTTTGAGTTGGAAAGACAAACAAACTACTCTCGCTGCCATGTCTATCGATGTCGAGGACTGGTTCCAAGTGCAAAACCTTGGAATCGACCCAAACCTTTGGGAATCAAATGAACGAAGGGTAGAACAAAACGTAGACCGCATGCTTGAACTACTCGATCAAAACAATGTCACTTGCACGTGTTTTATTCTTGGTTGGATTGCAGAAAGACATCCTGAAACTGTAAAGAAAATATCTGAGTCAGGACATGAAATAGCTAGTCATGGCTACAACCATCAACTTGCATACGATTTGAGCCCAGAGCAATTTAGAAAAGATATTAGCGACTCCAAAAAAATCCTAGAAGATTTGACAAGCAAGAAAGTGATTGGATACCGAGCACCATGCTTTTCAATAACCGATTGGACAATTGATATTCTTCAAGAGGAAGGTTACACCTACGATTCGTCATCGTTCCCGACAATAGCACACGACCGATACGGAAGTTTAACTGGAATGAAAGAGGGTGTTGTTGTTCAAGAAATTCGCGAGGGTTTTCACGAGGTTTGTGTTTCTTGTTTGGACGTTTTAGGGAAGCAGTTACCTTGGGCAGGAGGTGGTTATTTTCGACTTCTTCCTTATAGGATTTTTCGTGCTGGAGTTAGAAGAATACTTAAAAATAATCAGCCATACGTGTTTTATATCCATCCTTGGGAAATTGATGGCGAACAGCCAAGAGTAAAGGGTATCAGTAAACAACACACGTTCCGGCATTACTTAAATCTCAAGAAGTGCGACCGACGCTGGTCACGTTTGCTCGGCGATTTTAATTGGGTGACGGTTTCACAGTTGCTTGAGCACGAATTGCAATCAAGAACATAGTAGCTATTTACGCACAATATCTTTTGGCGGTTGGTGCCACTGGGCCGATTTATTTTTGCCTTCTTCCATGTACCACTTAGCAGTCCGATCAATACCTTCGCGGACACTGGCCTTTGCCTCAAAGCCAGCATCAATAATTTTTTGTGCTTCAAATTTTGTTTGGTCGACAAACAACTTTTTAACACGAGCAGTGGAAACAGGAAGATTCTTCCCAGTCAATTTAATAATGACATCGAACGGTTTTGCTCCAAGCAACAACAGCCAAGTTGGTGGTCGCCAACTTGGAAGTTTTTTGCCAAGGGAGTCATAACAAGTTTCAGCAATTTCAACGCTTGTTAGGTCTGGTTTATCAATGTAATTAAAAATCTCGAATGGTGCTAATCCGTCTTTGCTCATCAAGAACAAGGTTGCGTCAGTAATATTTTCAATATATGACAAACTTTTTATATTATTTGAACCGCTTGCAAAGAAGAACTTCCCGTTATCGATTTGCCTAAGTAACGAGTACATGTTTGCAAAGTTCTCTGGACCGTAAGTCACTGTTGGTCGAATGACTAAACAATTTCGACCGTCACCTTTTTCAACCCATCTCTTTAGCAATTCTTCGCCCTTGAGTTTTGATTTTCCGTAGAATGATTCTGGCTCGGGTTTTGTTTCTTCTGAAAGTGGAGGAGGTGCGCTCCCATACACCGCAACTGTCGAGTAAAAAACAATATCCTTGATATCAAGTTCATCCATAACGGAAGTCATAACATCAAGCCCACCCTCGTTAACTGAGTAATAGGTTTCTTCCTCAATTCCAAAATCGTGGTGCGCAGCAGCGAGGTGTATTACGCTATCACAACCGTCAAATGCCTTTCGAACCGCAACCTCGTCACGGATATCTCCCTCTACGAATAAATCGTGCGGGCTAAATTCAGTTGGTTTGACGAGATCTAGTATTACAACCTCATCACCGCGATTCTTGAGTAATCGGCAAAAATATGCCCCGATAAAGCCTGAGCCACCTGTAACGGCAATTTTTTGGTTTTGTTTAGTCATAACTTAAATCCAGAAACTTCAATTACGGTCATTTAAAGCCCTGACTTGAATCATATCCTAATTACCCGAGGCAATAAACGACCCGCGGGATTGTTTATTTGGTTCTGCCAAGAGCCCAGTGCAATTCGGGCCTTCTAAGAACGATGCTTCCAAATCCAAACACTACAAGTCCAGCAACAACTCCAGCAACTAGTGCGATAAATGCAAGCAACCATGTTCCGCCTGAGTGCCAAATGTTTTCAATAATCAACCATACAACCACACTCATAACAATTGTAAGAAGGGTTGTTGCTTTCCAGGACTGAAGAACACTTGAATCCATGGGATTAGATACATATTTGCGAATTAGTAAAAGTAGGGTTCCTGCTTGGAGAACACCGCAAATAGCAGTTGACCATGCAAGACCCGAGGTGTTTAACGGTGTCCATATTAAAAGTACATTCAAAACAAAATTGAGACCTACACAAAACAATGCGACTTTAACTGGAACCATTGCATCATCTTTTGCGTAAAAACCTTTTGTTAATATCTGGGTCATTGAATATGCCCAAACCGCAGTTGCATACCCAAGCAAAATTGTTCCAACTTCAACCGCATTTGCACTAGTAAAATTGTTGCCCTGAAACACAACTACTGCAAGTGGCTCACCGACAAACAGTAAACCTGCACTTGCGGGTAATCCAATAAATATTACTAACCGCAAACCTCGCTTGATAGTCGAGCCGAACGTATCGATATCGTTCGACTGTTTGGCAAGGAGTGGATAAATTGCCGTTGCAACAGCAATGCCAAACACTCCGAGTGGAAATTGATATAGGCGCTGAGCCCAAGTCACAGATGCCATCGCGCCTTCTCCAAGTGGGTATTCCAAACCAAAGAAAAACGATTTACCGAAAATGTTTGTCCAATTTGCGACGAGACCATCGATTAGCGTATTTAATTGAAGAGTGCCGAGTCCAACAATCATCGGAAGCATCCTTCGCATCATCGTATTAAGTTCTTTTTTTGCAGGTTTTGTATTTCTCGTAAACCAGCCAAATCTTCTTAATGCTAATAGAGACCAGCCAACCTGAACTACCCCCGCTAATACTACGGCAATGCCTATCCAAACCAAATGAAAGAGTTGGTTATCAAACACTCCTACAAAACCATATGCGGCTCCAATCATAAATCCATTCAAAATAATGGGGGCAGCCGCAGTTGGACCAAACTTGTCGTGAACGTGCAACATCGCTCCAAAAATTGCAACGAGACATACTAGTGGCATGTACGGCAACATCACCATAGCCAATTGCAAAGAAGCGCTAGGTGATTCCTGATATACCGTTATTGCTAACAAAACAAGTTCACCAACAATCGTAATCGCGCCAAGCAGTGTTAATAATTTTGCTATCGTAAGTGTCGCGAATGCCCTTGCAAGTTGTGGATCTTGCACTTGCAACTTTGTATAACTTGGAAGAAATGCTGCAGCAAGGGCGCCTTCACCAAAAAGACGTCTGAACAAATTTGGAATCAAAAAAGCAAAGTAAAACGCTGATGCAAATTCTCCGGCACCAAACAAACGTGAAATTGCACCGTCGCGAATCAGTCCCATGCAACGGCTAATCAAAGTTAGTGCGCTATTGGTTCTAGTGTTTTTTTCTAGGTTATCCGTCCGTTCATTTGGGTTCATGTCGCAAACTTCCAAACAAACCGCAAACCTACAACTAATG
Source organism: uncultured Isosphaeraceae bacterium (assembly GCA_964558055.1). Taxonomy (GTDB): domain Bacteria; phylum Planctomycetota; class Phycisphaerae; order Phycisphaerales; family SM1A02. Next base: position 3,895 of record CAZLCM010000038.1, read on the forward strand.
TAAATAGAAACGCTACAAATGGGTCAATTATTGAAAATGAAAATGCTACTCCAACCATTACTGCTATAACAATCGTCACAAGGGTGCTTGGAAGCATATTTTTTATCAACCGCCTCGCTTCGTTTTGTAGTTTTCCCTTTCGAACAAAAAAACAAAGTGTAATACCAACGCTAATAACGGATGCATCTAAAAATGCAAATGTCGAATATTGCTTCCCTGTCATGGCCTTAAACAAAAACCAAAAAAACGTCATGCTTATCAGCCCAGAGCCAATCGAAACAGCGGCTAAAGCAAACCAGTTTTTTGTTTCTGAAAGAATTGAGTCAACGGATTCACGGATTTGTGAAACAGAATCCCGTGAAAGTGCACCGTGCCAAAGCATAAAGGATGCAATACCGAGTTGGCCTGCAATCAAATCAAGGGTACTAAATTCACGATTAAGTGGAAGAAGGTCTTGGGTATATTCATCAACGAATGCCCAACTGGCAACAAGAATCCAACCAACCAATGCGGATTTTACGAATTCTGAACACATAAAAAAGAACGCGAGTAACCCAAAAAACACAAAATGAATCAGTTTATCTGGAGATTCAAAGATTGGATTATCGCTTGGGGTTGCTTGTGGCAAATGAGTTGCAATTGTAAGAACGATCAACCACAACACAAATACAATTCGCCAATGACGAACTGCTCGATTATTTTGTGTCATTGATTATTTCGCTTGGCAGTTCTTCTTTAACTGGTAGCACTTCGATTTCAACCGACTGCTTAACCCCAGTAACACTTTCCGCTAATTTAGCGTAGTCCTTAGCTCCCGCACAGTCCGGCTCATAATCAAAAATTGTTTTGCCAAAACTCGGCGCTTCTGCAAGTTTGACACATCTCCGGATTGGAGGATCAAATATTACACAATCTTTCCATGGGACTTCGCTTTCTCTTGATGATTCAAAAAACTCCTGCAAATCATCAACCACTTCACGGGCAAGTTTGGTATTTTTTTCGTGCATGCATAGCACGATGCCGGTAACAGCGAGTTTGGGATTTAATCCACCCACAAGTATTTGGACTGTTTCAAACAAACGGCTCACTCCTTGAAGTGCAAGGAAATGTGTTTGCATAGGCACAATCAATTCTTCTGAGGCGGCGAGTGCGTTAATGGTCAGAAGCCCTAAACTTGGTGGACAGTCAATCAAAATGTAATCATAAGAATTTCGAATTGTTTCCAATTTCTTTGATAGTAAATCGTGCCGGTCAGTTTTGGATGCAAGTTCTGATTCTGCGGCAGCAAGGTCAACCTCGCTAGTAATCAGGTCAATGTTTTTCCTTGCGTTGACGACAGCGTTTTCCGCCTCTACCCCACTATCCATCAGTAAGTCATAAACGGAAGCGGCTGTTTCATCAATTCCAAAATGCAACCCGAGGTGTGTTTGCGGATCAAGATCTATTACCAACACCTTATTGCCAGAAGCCGCAATAGCAGCAGCAAGATTAACTGTTGTCGTTGTTTTTCCAACCCCGCCTTTTTGATTTAGTAATGAAATAATTCGCGTCACATCGGTAAGTATACCCAATTCAGAAAAGTGTCTGCCGTGCCGGCGATTAATTAACCGCAAGTCCAAAGACAACTTAATCGGTTTTTATTAACAGTGGGTTAATTATCCCACATCCAGCGCATAGCAGCGGTGTCTTTGCCGATGATGTCACGAAGGTAATGAGCAAGAAGGCGATTAGCACGGTCAAGTGCTTCTGGGTCAATCGGCTGCATGGGCTTGTCATCGTCAAGTAGTCGCAACACCTCTATTGTTTCCTTGCGGACGCGAACACGATCTATTTCGCCGGTGTCTTGAACAACTCCACCTGTTCGAGAACTAAATGCAACAACCGTTTCTTTCTCGCAAACAGCTTCAAGAGTTGGTTTATACCCCGTCTCAACTAGCAATGCCCATTGAAAGCGAAGTAGAGGCCAATCAACATCGTGCCCTGCATCCAATCGGTTCAATGTTTCAAGAAGCGTATCGTAAACATTCGTATGTGGATCTTGATCCGTAAGCATTCTACAAATCAAATCAACCATATAAATTGAAGCACGATTGACATCAAGATTGCTTCGAGTACTCCACCATACTTTTTCTAGTTGCCACTCGACCAATGTTGCAAGGTCGGTGTTTGTTTTTATTTTCGCAACGATGTTACCTTGTGTAATTGGATCGAAGCCTCCCGAAAAAGCGCCGTTATCCCTTTTCGAACCCTTTCCTAACCCGCGAATCATACCGTGCTCTTTCGTTAGTAAACTTACTGTTTGACTCGTCTCGGAAAAATCCCAGCAACGCAAGCAAATCGCTGTGTCAGAAAGAAGTGCCATGTTATTCGTGTTTTGTTGATGCTTCGAAAATAGGAACCCAAGGATACAATTCTGCTACCTCTTTTAAGTCATTTATGGTTAATGATTCAATATGCTGTAACTCATCCTCAAGAGAAACATATTCGCCGCTTGTTGTCAACATGCTTCCTAGTCGTTTCATTCTTCCAGCTGGACGTTCACTAGCAATTGCAGCGCCTGTCGCCGCTTTTGCCACTACACGTGCTACATCACTCTCTGTGATTAAGTCAACAACATTCTCCATTTCATTTCGCATGATGGAAGAAACTTCTTTTGCGTTGCGTGGGTCACACACTGCATAAGCTAGTTGTTCACCATACCCATCGTTAGTATCAACGCTTGTTGCCGCTGCTTCTGCTAAACCAGTGTCCACTAATGCCCAATGTAAACGTGAACCATCGCCACCGCCCAATATTGCAGCAAGCGCAATTGCAGCGTGTTTGTGTTCGTCTTGAAACGCTACGCTTGGCATCATCATTAAATGATAGTGTTGTTGCAAATCGGGAATATGTTTTTCAAACTTTCCTCCATTGCGATTCACGTTGTCATAGTTGCGTTTTGCACATGTTGTTTCCCACGATCCACACACCGATTCAATTCTTTCAACCATAAGATCAAAATCAAGATTGCCTGCAAGAACTACTGTTGTATTGTCTGCGCTGTAGCGTTGGATAAAATATTTTGCAAGGGAATCTCGTGTCATGTTGGTTATTGTCTTGGGAGTACCAAGAACTCGATGGCCAAGCGCGCTCTCACCATAATATTGCTCCATTGCATTTTCATACAACACCCAAAACGGTTGGTCATCGTACATAGCAATTTCTTCGATGATGACTTTTTTCTCATCATCAAAATCTTCTTGTCGAAGTGATGGTCTTAAAATGTCCGCGAGGATATCGTGAATGCCTCCAAGTACCTCTGGTAAGCCCGCGCCCCAAAAGGCGGTCATTTCTCCAGAAGTAAATGCGTTGTGTTCCGCTCCTAAACTATCAAATGCGAGGTCAACTTCTTCCGCACTTAATGTGTCTGTTCCTTTAAACATCATGTGTTCAAGAAAATGGCTTACGCCCATAAGTTCAGGTGCTTCGTCCCTAGCGCCTGTCTTAACAAAAAAGCCAATTGATGCGCTCATTGCAGAATCGGAATGCTCAGCACAAACACGCAACCCATTGCCTAAAGTTGTTTCAGAAAATTTATAACTCAATTATGGATCATTCTGTTTTCTGTGCCTAGGGCTGCTTCGTGTATCGACTCCGACATAGTCGGATGAGCGTGCATTGTTGAAACAATATCTTCAACCGTTGCTTCTAAACGAATCGCTAAACCTACTTCTGCGATAAGTTCACTTGCATCGTGGCCAATAATATGAGCACCTAATATCTCACCATACGGTTTACTAGCAAGCAATTTAACGACTCCATTAGCAGCACCAACTGCAATTGCCTTGCCGTGCGCTTTTAGTGAATACTCCCCTTTTATGTATTCAATGCCAGAATCTTTAACTTGACTTTCAGTCATCCCAATTGATGCAATTTGAGGGTTGGTATACGTACAGCCCGGAATTGATTTGTAATCAACACCGAACGTGTGGTGGCCAGCCATGCGTTCAACACAAGTCACCGCTTCTTCGGATGCAACATGTGCAAGAAGAGGTGGACCGATGATGTCTCCAATTGCATAGACACCGGACACACTCGTTTTATAGGTTGGCGACTCAACATCTTTAGCGTCCGTTTTTATATAACCTCGGTGTAATTCAATTCCCAGAGAATCATCAAAAAGACCATCGCATCGTGGACCAACGCCAATTGCCACAAGCACTTTCTGTGCGTCGATGGATGTCTCCTTATCTCCTTTTGTAAAAGTAACTGTTGCGCCACTGTCGTTTACTTTGATTGAATTTACTGAAGCACTCGTGTGTATGTTCATGCCCTGTTTTTTAAATTCTCGAGCAGCGAGTTTGCTTATATCTTCATCTTCAAGTGGCACAATTCGATCAAGCATTTCTACTATGGTTACTTCTGTGCCAAACGAGTTATAGACGTAAGCGAACTCCATACCGATTGCACCCGAACCTATAACGACAAGGGAGTCGGGTCTTTCCTCAAGAGTCATCGCGTGTGATGATTGTAAAATTGTCTTTCCATCACAAGGGGCAAATGGCAACTCTCTTGGTTTTGCACCTGTTGCAATTAGAACTCTCGTTGCTGTTATTGTCTCTATAACTTCGTTTCCAGTTCCGTTGTAATACTCACCAGTTGGTGTTTTCACCTCAACGGTACATGGCGTTACACCATCGTTGCCTGAGACAATGTGTGCATGCCCTTTTATATGTTCGACGCCGTTTTTCTTAAACAAAAACCCAACACCACCATTAAGTTGTTCGGTAATTTTTCTACTTCTTCCTATAAACGCTCCCCAGTCAACAGATACATCACCAACATCTATCCCCCATTCTTTTCCATGATTTACTGCTTCGTCGTACATCTCTGCACCATGGAGCAACGCCTTTGATGGTATGCAACCCCAATTCAAACAGACACCACCGAGTTTGTCTCGGTCAACGCAAGCGACCTTGAGCCCAAGTTGAGCGGCGCGTATTGCCCCAACATATCCACCAGGACCAGAACCAATTACAATCAAATCAAAATGCCGCTGAGTCGTCAAAATACGAACCTTCCTATAGGAGTAATAACAAGTACGAAAAGCGGTATTTTATCGTGGAAAAAAACTCTCGGACACCGAGTCGTAACCTGTTTGTTACAAGCGGGTTATGCGCGTTAGGCGAACAGCCCTTTCGTGCTAATCTCAATCCTCCGCCGAACTTACGTTGTCTAGGGTATCATTCCCGATTCTACAGGAATGAGACACAGCAATGAGAACCGCGTTAATTAGTGATATTCATGGCAATCTTGAGGCGCTTACAACAGTGCTAGAAGATATAGGCGACCGTAATGTAGGAAGAATTGTTTGCCTTGGTGATACTCTTGGTTATGGACCGAATCCAGCCGAATGTGTAGATAAAATTGCTGATATTTGCGAATGGTGCCTTCTTGGTAACCACGACTATGGTGCTCTTTACGAACCAACGAATTTTAATGCGGCCGCTGAACAGGCGGCATATTGGACAAGGGCACAATTTGATGCTGAAGAGAGTAAAGAAGTAGCAGCGAAGCGCTGGGAATTCCTTGGTGGGCTGAGAGTGAGAACTCAAATGGATGATTTCCTTGCTGTTCACGGTACCCCACGTCGCCCAATAAATGAATATCTGTTTCCGGACGATGCAATCAACTCGCCAGTATGGATTACGATTGGAGATCATTACTATTTTACGATGACCTTATGGGCAATCGCATCTTTGGTGAACAAATTGAAGAGTCAGCACTTTTGCACCTTAAATTATCAAAGAAATCTG
>CAZLCM010000039.1:0-9421 GCA_964558055.1 uncultured Isosphaeraceae bacterium
AACCAGAGAAACACACTTGGTTGCGTCTTCCAACCTTCGAGATTGCAATTCCTAAAATTATTCGACTTCTCGCTTACGATAAATTTGTGAAGCCAGAGGTGCGACTGACGAGAAGGAATTTGTTCTCCAGAGATAAAAACAAGTGTCAGTATTGCGGTAAGCGTTTTTCAGCAACAGATTTAACTTTGGACCACGTCGTACCTCGTGTGCAAGGAGGTGGGAACTCTTGGACGAATTTAGTATGTGCTTGTATGAAATGCAACACCAGAAAGGGTGGTCGAACACCCCGCCAAGCAAACATGCACCTAATTCAAAAGCCCTACAAGCCAGCTAGATGTGAAGCTCGTACTCTTCGCATAGGTCGTTCCCAATATAAAACATGGAAAACATTCCTCAACAATGCTTATTGGTCAATTGAGTTGAATGAGGACTAGTGCCTAAAACGTCTATTGCCAGTGTGCAAAAGAGTAACATCCTTCTCATTGCACAAGTCAATAGTTTCTTGATCTCTCACGCTTCCTCCGGGTTGGACGATACACTTAATTCCTGAATTTATTAGCAATTCTGGCCCGTCTGGGAATGGGAAAAACGCATCAGAGCCGGCAATAGGATATTTTCCCTCTTGTAGTTCTTTACCAGCGCGTTGAATCGCAAGGCGAGCAGCAGATACTCTATCAACTTGACCCATCCCTCCACCTATTAGTGCACCATTGGAAACAATTGAAACTGCATTTGACTTTAAATGTGCACATGTAATCCACGCAAGAATAGCATCGTTCATGTGATTATCAATTGGTTCAGGTCCAGCGGCGTGTTCCCATTCATGGGTGTTTGCTGTAACAGGGGTGTTCTCTTGTAAAAGAATACCGCCTTCGATAGATTTTAACTGAAGCCAATTGTTGCTTCTTGGTGTGGTTCCAACAGCAAGTAGGCGAATGTTTTTCCATCGTTCGCAGAGAGTAGAGACAGCATCAGATGTAAATGACGTTGCCACTATTACTTCTAAGAACTTTTCACCATGTGAAATTGTCTGTGCAAGTGTATGGTCTACTTCTCCACTTAGGGCGACAATTCCGCCAAAGGCGGCTAGAGGGTCGCATTTCCAAGCTTTGTCAACCGCCTCGTTTAGGGAGCATGCAATAGAAGCACCACATGGGTTTGCGTGTTTAATAATAGCAGCAGCAGGAGAATTACAAGCAAAGTGCATATCTTGTACAAGTTCTAGTGCAGCGGCTGAGTCCATTAAATTGTTGTAACTGAGCGGTTTGCCAGCGACTACGTCCGCCGTGACAACGCTTGGACCACTGTGCTCGATATTTCTGTAAACAGCAGCGGATTGGTCGGGGTTCTCACCGTAACGTAATGATTGCTCTAGTATTCCATTTACTCTTAAATGGGAGGGGAAATTGGTTGTTTCACTCTGCATCCATTCGCTAATTGTTAAGTCGTATTCCGTTGTCCTAGTGAATGCGTCCTTTGCTAAGTCCCGTCTTAGTTCTAAGGTTGTAGCGCCGCAATGTACTTCTAGGTCCGCAAGAACAAGAGTGTAGTGGTGAGGATTTGTAACTACTGTGACAAATTGGTGGTTTTTAGCAGCTGACCTAATCATTGCTGGTCCACCAATGTCAATTTGTTCTATTACTTGTTCATTTGTTACATTTTTCTTTTTGACTGTTTCTTCGAATGGGTACAAATCTATGCAAACTAAATCAATTGGTTCAATATTATGTTGTTGCATGGCTGCAACATGGTCGGGCTTATCTCTTACACCAAGAAGGCCGCCATGTATTGCAGGATGAAGCGTTTTAACCCTTCCATCTAACATCTCGGGGAACCCAGTTAAAGAGTCAACGCTCGTTATATTTATTCCGGCTTCCTCAAGTACCCTTGCAGTTCCTCCAGTGGAAATAATCTCAATCCCAAAGATTTTTAGTTGTTTTGCAAAGTCAACAATTCCCTCTTTGTTACTAACAGATAAGAGGGCTCGTTGAATTGGTGTGTTTGTGGTCATAGTTAGCGCCTAGAGTCAAGACGTAATATTGTGTCATTATCAGTTATAAGGAAGAGAGAACCATTCGTTGAGTTATCAGTGATAAGGTGCTTTGCAAGTGGCAACTGTACTGTATTTATGATTCCACCTTTTCTGGTATCTATGATTTGTAAAACACGTAATTGCTCATCCCAGCACACTAATTTGCCTTTATCTGTAGTTGTTATTGGAGTTCCTGTTACTTCTTGTGAAAGCCATTTCTGTTTTCCTGAGAAGTCGTCTGGGAAAGCAACAAACGCGGCAAGACCAACTGAAGGGATCTTTTGAAAAACGGTGCCGCCAAAAACGAATGGCGAATCAAGTAATGGGGATTGGGTTAGTACTCTCCATCTCGGTTTTCCAGTATGTAGGTCAACTGCGCGAAGGTAATGGTCATTTCCAGCGATGAATACCGAAGTTCTAGGAATGTCTTCATTTACATTTGTAATTGTGTTAGTTACAAACGCAATTGGAGCGGAGACAGAATCTAGTAACTTAATTGACCACACTTGCCGCACATCTTTAGCATCTATTGCAGTAACCGTTCCATCAGTTGAGGATGCGATTATTGCGTTCCTAATCAAGCCTTGTTTTGAACGGATTCCAGTAACAAGAACTGGTGGTACACTTATGCTTGATCCGACATTGTACGTGCTAGCAGTGAATCCTATTTCAGGGTCGAACCAAACCGCATTTCCAGTAGTTGACCCGTAAACCATTTTGTTGTTGTAAGTGGCATTACTAGAGTTTGCTGTTTCTCGGAGCTTGAAGTGTTGTTCATTGTTTTTGTTATTCTTGTTTTCGCTCGACGGGTAATTTCCTGTGTTTGATTCAAGGACATAGACGTCGCCTTCTGAAAGCACATAGGTCCGCTTTAAGTCAGGGATTTCAGAAATGCCTTTGATTTTATAAGTTTGGTTTCCAACCGGTGAGGACCAGAGCCAATCTCCCGACTTTATGTTGTATTTCGAAACATAATCAGAGTTGTCTACTGTGTAAAAAGAGTCATCTTGGATAGTTGGTAAATGAAGACCTTCGGTTGGTGATTGATTTATCCAGTTAATTCTAAAACCTGAATTTTGTAATTCATCTAGATTTATTCCAGCAATTTCTATTTCACTTTGTGCAGATGCAAAGCAAGTTAGAAACGCAACAGTTGCAGCATTGATAAATTTAGGTGGTTTTGTATTCAGTGTCATTCTCATGGTTTATCTCCAATTTCAGCAGGAATTATGCTGGAAATGCACAGTATCGAAGAGTAGATGCGACAAGTCAAGCCCTTGAGGCATTAAGGTATCCACTATGTTTACTGGATTAGTACAGAAAATAGCAAAAGTGATATTGGTCAAGGAAGAATCTTGGGGCACTCGGCTAGTGATTTCCTGTCCATTATGGCCAGATGAGATTCAATTAGGCGAGTCGATTTGCACCTCGGGCTGTTGTTTGACAGTAGCCGAAAAACGGATGAATAACGGTGAGATTGAGATTTCTTTTGATGTAATCCCAGAAACACTCGATTGTACAACTTTGGGCTCATTGATTTCTGGCTCAGAAGTTAATATTGAAAGATCACTAAGGTCGGATTCACTCCTTGGGGGACATTTCGTGCAAGGACATGTTGATGGCGTTGAAGAAGTTTTATCACTAAGTTCAGGAGATGACGAGAGCCGATTACGGATTAGTATGGGTTCAATTGACAGAGACACCGTAGTCACAAAGGGGTCAATTACCATAGATGGGGTATCACTTACAATCGCTTCAGTGGGTGATTCATGGTTTGAAGTTGCGCTCGTTCCAACTACGCTTCGGGAAACCACCCTTGGGAAGGCAAGTGTTGGCAGCAAATTTAACATCGAAACTGATATTTTGGCACGGACGGTAGTTAACGTTGTCCGCACGATGCAAAAGAATAACAGTGCTGGGTTGTAGTTAAGCGGCCAGGCCCAATGAACGTGGGGTTGGAGTTGCACGAAGGCAAATCATAGTTAGGTCATCATCAACGTTATCTGCAAATGAATTGTTCAAGTAGGAGTTGATATTCATAATTACATCGCTGCCGGAAGTCGTGCAAAATTCGTGCATTGACTGAAGATAAGTTGGCAATTCACCCTTGCTACACAGATCATTTCCAAGAACTTCTTCAAAGCCATCTGAGTAAAGGAGAAGTGTGTCTCCATCACTGAGTTGCAATGAGCGTTGTGGAAAAGTACTTTCAGCGAAAACTCCTAGAAGGGGACCATCTGAATCAAGTGCGATAGGGTCCCCTCCAAAACGGCTTAATAGTGCAGGAGGGTGGCCTGCTCCTGCGTATGTGAGAGAATTGGTTTTGCAGTTTAGAATTCCATACGCAGCAGTAGCAAATCTGGCATGTTCTCCACTTCTTTGAAGAAGGGCTTCATTAAGATGTTCTAACATTTGTTTAGGTTCAGTTAAATTGCCGCTTGCCGGGTCATAACGGTGCGCGCTAATCGTCCTCGTAAGCATCATTGCTAGCATTGCAGCCGAAATTCCATGCCCAATCGCATCAGCAATAAAGAAGGCAACATGGTCATCATCTATTTGGGTTATGTCGTACATGTCTCCGCTTACAACACTCGCAGGTCGCCATAATGAAGTAAATGAAATGCCATGAACAGACTGCACTTCAGTCGACATAAACTCACGTTGCACAGTTGCGGCAATCTCTAATTCACTTTGAATAAAGTCAAAATCTTTTTGCAATGTGCTGTGTAAGGTGCGAACAAAACCGACTTGTCCTCTTAATTGAGACACTTCCTCATTGCGTTGAAGTAAACCATAAAGAACTCCAGCAATTACTGACGGTTTAGCGTCGTAATCAATAGTGCTCACGTCTAAGTCGGTTATAAGGTCGTTGTACTGTTCAAAATCATCACAACAAATTAACATAGAAATATGTTCAGCGTGTAGTTCAAGCATCCGTGGTAACAGTTCTAAAATTTCTTCTTCACCATTTGCAAATAAGAGCGCTACATCACACTCTTCATTTGATGAAGTTAAAAATATAGGTGGCAGTCCACAAGGCCATTTGCACATTAACGAGTCGCAAAATGAGACGTGTTCTGGCTTGGTAGCACTTTGGTTCTGTACTAAAATTTTTGGTCGATATGCCATTTGGTAAACTTATCCGAACGCTCGCCGTGACAAGCGGTTCTTGCTTCACTTCTTTCATCGGGGAGTTTTATTATGTTGTGCAGATGGCTAGGAACGGACTTTTTGCAAAATGCGTGTTATTCCGGTTGTTACGTCTGGGAGTTTACTTATCGGGCCAAGGAACGTAATTGTTTTAAATCCAGACGTATACGTTCATTTATTTTGATATCTAACCGCTTTATTGAGCCAGATTGTAGCTCTATAGCGAAGCGAGCAGGTGCATTGGACCAATAGTGAGAAAGTCGGTTGTCGTAGTCCCATTCTGATTCACCATCTTGTTTTGGTGTTTCGACAGTCATTTCATGTGTTGCAGTAACCGTTCCTCTAGAATCCAAAAAGATAAGGTCGATTGGTACTAAGCAATTTTTCATCCAAAATGACCTAACACTTGCATCAGGGAAAACAAATAACATCCCTCTACTGGGTTGAATTTCCGTTCGATGCATAAGACCTTTTGCGCGGGATTGTACGTCTCTTACAATCTCAAGATTAAAGGTTTCTCCGCTAATGGTTACTTCCGTTGATAGAGGGTGAGTTTTTGTTCCGCAACCTAGGGAAAAAAGTATCAAAATAAGTGCTATGAATCTAGTAACCATTGTTCTATCTCTCTGGTAAATATCTTATTCTCTTTTGTAATTGATGTCACGTCTAGTGCTTGGCAAAACGTAATAGTGTCCATCTCTGTTAACTCTTTTTGGATAGAACACCAAACTGCAATTAGACCAATGATTTTTTCAGGCGAGACGCTCCTATTGCGATAGGTCTCAATCCGAGAGTCACCATGACGTTTTGCAAGGCGCTTCCCATCTTCTCCTAAGATAAGAGGTAAGTGCCACCAAGTTGGTGGGTTCCAGCCAAGGGCTTCATATAATTGTATTTGTAACGCTGCAGAGTGGTACAGGTCGTTTCCTCGAACAACATCCGTAACACCTTGGCGGTGGTCGTCTACGACTACTGCAAGTTGATATGAGGGAGAGTTTGATTTTGTCCAGATAACGAAATCCGTTTCTACGGTTTGTAGAGTTTCTTCGCAACACATATCTTTGACAACATAACTGCTTGGCTCAACAACAAAACGCCAATTTGTATCAGTCGAAATAGTTTGTTCATTATGTGCCTTGATGTTTGCTGGCCGAATTGCTTGTCTCAAACTAGAACTGTGAGGTGCTTGGGTAACTTCTTCGATTTCTTTCCTTGTCAAATCACAATGATAAGCTCGGTTTTTGCAAATTAAATTGTCAAGAGCATCTTTGCTATGGTGTAACTCTGAACTTTGTAAAACGAAGTCCCCATCCCAATCAATGTTGAGCCAGCGTAAAATCTCAATTGACATCTGGATAGAATTCACTTTTTTGCGTGGCCCTTCAAGGTCTTCTATTCTTAAAATGATTTCCCAATTGTTTTGTCTTGCGATTGCCCAATTAACTAGAAACGCAAATGCGTTCCCTATATGAAGCGCACCTGTAGGGGAAGGTGCTAATCGAGTGACACGTTGTTTCACGGTAAAAAAGCTTCGCGCAATAGCCGACTTCTTGCTGCGGGAATCTCGTCATCAAGAAGTTCTTTGCCGAATTTCCACCTAAGGTGAGAAGGGTGTATTTCGATTAGAAGTTGATTGAGAGTTTTTAACTCGATGTTATTAACTACACCCGTGCAGATTCCAAGCCGAATGTTACCTAGATATTGCATTGCCTCGTGTAATTTAAGAATTCTAGAGTTTTGAAGGATGCCAAGTGCTCTAAAGGTCTGGTCTTCTAATTTTTCTCGTTGGTTCTCAATAATGGTCTCTCTTGCCTTCCTCTCCCATTCGATAACTGGTGGGAGGAAATCATCGGCGAGAATTGAACAGAGTTGCTCTTGAGTATACCCAAGTGTTACCTGATTGCTTACCTGAAATAGATCAGCAATAATTTTGGAGCCCTCTCCTCTATATCCACGAATTGCAAGTGACATGCCTTCGCATGCATTTTGTACTCTCTTTAGGTCCTTAACAATTTTAAGGGCAGGCAGATGTAACATTACACTTAATCTTGCTCCTGTTCCCACGTTAGTAGGGCAAGCAGTTAAGAATCCAAGTTGCTCACTAAATGCATAAGCAATGCACTCTTCAATCTGGAAATCTAGTTGTTGTACATCTTGTAATGTTTCTTTTAGTTGCACGCCAGGTCTTATTGACTGGATTCGAACGTGGTCTTCCTCGTTAACCATTACGCTTCTAGCAAGTTCAGGTCCTATTGCAATCGCTCTTGGGTGTTTCGCGTTTGCTAATTTGTTTGAAACAAGATTGCGTTCAACGAATATGCCTGTTGTAAATTCTTCTAATTCAGCCAAGTCATGCCATTCGAGTTGGGTGTTGCCATTATGCTGCTGGCAAATTTGGCTTACTAATGATGCAACTTCATTGCAATCTGGTACTGATGACCTATGCACAAAAGGGAATCCCTCTAAGTTCCTTGCAAGTCGAGTTCTGCTGCTTAATACCACATCTAGATCAGGAGCATAATCACTGTCAAACTGGCTATTTGAAAACGGGTCAATTTTCATTGATATTGTCGCCTTCATGAAGTTTACGGAGTTCGTCCCGTAAGACGGCTGCCTCTTCGTAATGTTCTTGAGTTACTGCTTTTTCAAGGTCCTTTAGAAGACGCCGCATTGTTAGATGTCTATTTAAGGCAGCATTTGCAGATGCGGGCGCTCGCCCTACATGTTGATCGTGATTTTCTTGTACGCTGGCGATGATATGTTTTAATTGGTCTGAAAATGTTTCGTAGCAAGTTGGGCAACCTAATAAACTTGTTTCTTTGTATTGGGAGATAGTCATCCCACAATCTGGGCATGAATTAGAAGAGGGCATTTCAGTAAAAGTTGCCTCTGCGTTCAAGACGAATGACAAATCGGTTGGATTAACATTAATGCCAGCTTCGATTGCATGTTCTTGGCAGAGATTTATTGTTGTATGGACACCTTTTTTGATGCGAACATCGTGGTAAATCGCTGGTTGATCGCAATGGTCGCAAGTAGTCATTTTTGTAACTCTGCTGGTTTGCAAGTGTTGGCAATGGCAGCGCATGTTGAAATTATCTCATCCATCTTCTCTAGTGGCTGCATAGTGCTCGCGTCACATGGAGCATTTGTCGGGTCTGGATGGCATTCTAGAAATAGCGCATCTGCTCCCGCTGCTGTTGCAGATTTTGCAAGGAGAAATGCTCTGTCTGGTCTTCCTGCTGTGCATCCCTTGCCCGCGCCCGGCAACTGAGTAGAGTGAGTAACATCAAAACAGACCGGTGGTCCAATTTCCATTAAATCGCCAAAACCAATGAAATCATTTACTAATCTGTTGTAGCCAAAGAAAGTTCCACGTTCAGTAAGGATTACATCTTCACAATGTGCCTCTTGTAATTTTCCGACAACTTCTCTCATTTCTTGAGGTGATAAAAATTGTCCCTTTTTGACATTTACAATCTTGCCTGTGTTTGCCGCAGCCACAAGAAGATCGGTCTGCCGACATAGAAAGGCAGGTATTTGAAGGATGTCGGAAACTTGGCTTACGGGCATTGCTTGAGTTGAATCGTGTACATCGGTAGTTACTTGTACGCCGCATTGTGCTTTTACTTCAGCGAGAATGCTTAAGCCAGCACTCAAGCCGGGACCTCGCTTCGAGTGCACACTTGTTCGGTTTGCTTTATCAAAACTCCCTTTGAATACAAAATTAACACCTGCCTTTTGACAGGAATTTTTAAGAGTGTGAGCAATTTCTATGGCTTGTGCTTCGCTTTCAAGAACGCAAGGTCCTGCGATTATTAAGAGCGGGGCATCATTGCCTAAAGCGATTCCGTTGATGTCTAATTGACTTTTCATAATGCACAGGGTACCACGAGAGGAGTTTGAGTCCGATAGTTATTGCGAAAAAAACGGTTCTTCTTTATTTGTTGGATAACGCTTGATGTTGAACCATTACTTGACGAAGAGAGTAGTACAAGGGGGGAAGTTATAGGAATACAAGAATGACACATATGCCAAGAGAACCTGAAGCGTTTAGTGAACAAGTCGTATATATTTTACGCCGCCATTTTCCTGAGAAAGAAGTGACGTTAGCGGGTCCAATGGATTTATACCTTGATGGAAGGCATTTGGGTTTAGATAACTTATATAGAATGGTTCTGTCTGCTCCAGAGCGAGGAGTTGAAATAGTAGAGGACTTCCTTGAACAACTACTAGATG
>CAZLCM010000040.1:0-9225 GCA_964558055.1 uncultured Isosphaeraceae bacterium
TATGGATTCTTGGAAAAATATTCACCTTGTTCGATCGCTACTTGATTGATGGTGCGCTAGTCAATGGAATAGCAGCATTGCCAAGAGCAATCGCAAAGTGGTTTTCTCCGCTGCACAATGGAGCATTACAGAGTTATGCAATTTCAATGGTAGGTGGTGCAGTCCTTATTGCTCTTCTTATGTTGTACATGCCCGAGATTGTTGAGTTTGTTCAATCACTTTCTTTATCAACTACAGCAACTGAACAAGCAATATCAAATATTGGGGGTGGTTCATGAGTTTGTGGCTACTCCTGTTAATCCCACTTGTTGGTGCTGCCTGCGTATTTCTTTCAAAGGCATCAATTGCAAAATGGATTTCGCTAGGTGTCTCAACCTTTGTGTTCGTAATCAGCATTTTGATGGCTGTGCAGTTTGATCAATGGGGCAGCGCACAATCTGGGCTGATGTCCCATGTTCCATGGCTTGGAAGTTTGGGAATAACTTTGGACCTAGGCGTTGATTCAGTTGCAATGCTACTGGTTCTACTTACTACTTTACTTACCCCTCTTTGTGTTTGGGGTTCGTTTACAGCGATTACGTCAAGAAGAAAAGAATACTATGCTTGGCTACTCATTCTTGAGTCGGCAATGCTGGGCGTGTTTACGGCACAAGACCTTGTTTTGTTTTACGTTAGTTTCGAGCTGACTCTTGTCCCTATGTTCTTCCTTATAGCAATTTATGGTGGGAAGAATCGAGCGCATGCAAGTATTAAGTTCTTCATCTACACATTTACCGGTTCGCTCTTTACGCTTGCTGGTTTTGTGTATGTTGCTTGGAAATACCAAGAATCACAACATGGTGTTTGGTCTTTTGCAATCTACGACTTGACCAACTTTGCGGCGACGAGCTTATCTTCTACGGAACAGGGTTGGGTATTGCTTGCACTCTTAGCGGGCTTCGCAGTAAAAATTCCTGTGTTCCCTGTTCATACATGGTTGCCGCTTGCTCACACCGAAGCCCCGACTGCTGGTTCTGTAATTCTTGCAGGCGTACTATTGAAACTTGGTACTTTTGGTGTTTATAGATTTGTTCTTCCAATGGTTCCAGAGGCATTAGTTGCTTATGCTCCAGCAATTGCAGTACTTGCAATCATTGGAATTTTGTATGCAGCCCTTATTTGCTGGGTCCAAGATGATGTCAAGAAACTTGTTGCCTATTCGTCAGTGAGCCATCTTGGTTTTTGCGTTCTTGGCTTAATTGCATTAAACCCAATAGGGCTTGAAGGTGCAGTTCTTTATATGATTAATCACGGACTTTCGACTGGTGCGTTGTTTTTCTTGATTGGCATGATGTATGAGCGGTATCACACAAGAGATATGAATTCTATTGGTGGACTTGCTAAGAAAATGCCCGTTTGGTCCTGCTTTATGGTTTTCTTTGTTTTGGCAAGTGTTGGCTTGCCGGGTCTAAACGGTTTTATAAGTGAATTTATGTGTTTGATTGGCACATTCATTGCTTCTGAATCCGCACCTCAATGGAAGGGTGTACTTGGTCCAGAGTATGCAGCAATTGCAGCAGTTGGAATGGTGCTTGCTGCTATGTATTTATTAATCATGGTTGGAAAGATTGTGTTTGGAAAACTTAAGGAGCCGGAGGATGGCGCTGATCTTTCAGTACTACCTTCTGACCTTAGCCCAAGAGAGATTGGGGTTCTTGCTCCGCTTGCAGCACTCTGTGTTTGGATTGGTGTACAGCCAACGGTACTTACTGATGCGATGGATGGTGCTGTTGAGGATGTACTTGCTCCATACCCAAGAATTGTGCAGGAACAAAAAGGCACGCCAGTTACTCCAATTATCATAGAGAAGGAGGAGCAACATGGCTGACCGACTCTGGTTCCTCATCCCAGAATTTATCTTGCTCTCTGGTGCTATTGTTTGTGCAATCGGAGGGTTGTCAAACTCCGCTGCAATTAGGCGCCGAATTGGATTTGTGGCTTGTGCTTTCTTAATGGCTGCTTGTATAGCAGTTCCTTTCGTTTATATCCCAGAAAAAATTGCAAATGCTGATTCCCTGCTTCCAAATTTAGGAAAGTATGTGAAATTCTTTGCGGCGTTGATAGGAATTCTTCTTGTGATGACCTCTGGGGGTTTGATGGACAGGAAGTATGAGCATGCAATCGCAAAAGGAAAGGCGACGTTTAATTCACTACGATCAAGTAGTGGTGAGTTTCATTCTTTACTTCTACTAAGCATTACCGGTGTTATGCTTATCTGTGAAGCAAGAGATTTGATTTGGTTGTTCCTTGCTTTAGAATTGGTATCACTTCCAACTTACGTAATGGTTGCAATGAGTAGGTGGTCAAGAATTGCCCAAGAAGCTGCAATGAAGTATTTCTTCCTTGGGGCGGTATCTGCTGCGATGATGCTCTATGGCTTTGCACTACTTTATGGTGCAACAGGCACATTCGTCTTTACAGAGATGGCAGAGGTCTTCGCAAACCAACGGCTTGATGGAGATATTTCTGTCTTTGGGCAGATCGGGTTGTTATTGGCAATTTTCGGGTTGTGCTACAAGATAGCTGCGGCTCCGATGCACCTATATGCTCCAGATGTCTATGAGGGTGCTTCTGCTGCAGTGACAGCATTCTTGGCATTTGTTCCAAAGACAGCGGGGATGCTTGCAATAATCTTACTTTGCTATTTAGTTGGCTGGGAAGACGGACTTCCCCCAGTTGTTGAAATGGCGTTGTGGGTTGTTGCTGTACTAACGATGCTGCTAGGAAATATTGGAGCACTACTGCAAACGTCAACGCAGCGGATGCTTGGATATAGTTCCATCGCGCACAGTGGATATATGTTGATAGGTGTGATTGCAGGTCCTCCTCTTGGCATTATTGCTGTTCTTGTTTACCTAGTCATCTACGGAGCAACAAACACCTCTGCTTTCGCAACTCTTGCAAGTTTGTCAAGGAGTGGCGAATCAGTTGACTCTCTTGAAGACATCTCTGGTTTGTACAAGAGAAGTCCGCTTGCTGCTGCATCTATGGCTATCTCTTGTGGTTCTCTTCTTGGCATTCCACCATTGTTTGGATTCTGGGGCAAGTTAATGTTGTTTGCTGCTGGTGTTTCAGCAGGTCAACTTCCACTTGTAATCGTTGCAGCTGTGGCAAGTGCGATTAGTGCTTGGTATTACTTGAAGATAATAGGACTATCTCTGTTATCACCAACAACTCCAAGTAGTGAATCGGTGAGTGTTACGCTTCGATGGCCGCTTATTGCAGCAGTTATATCTGCAATTATTGCAATTGCGGGTCCGATTCTTTTATCTTCTCTTGATACCAGTGCTAGGCAAGCGGTAGTAGAAGAAGAGTAGTTAATCGTCTGTTGCTTTAGTAACTTTCGCAGTTCGTTTTGCGAGCGTGAGTTGGAGACCAATTCCAGCAATCGAAATACAGACAATAGAGAGAAGAAGAACGTCGGCAGAAATTGAAGCCATCGACTGTTGGGACCATAGCAATGTTATGAAATTTCGTATTGCTTCAACAATTAATATGCTTCCACCAACCGAAGTGACAATTGCTGATGCAAGAAAAGGCATGAAAGTTGCAATTACTAGACCTAATAGGAGACCCGCAACCGAGGATCCAACTAGCATGAGCCTTGGAGCCGTTGGTATTGTGTTCCAAGCCGCTACTGATCGACGATATCCACTGCGTAACGCTTTAGAAGCATCTTCAGCAAGGATTGTAAAGGCGGCAGTCATAGCATCTTGAGTTACAACAGCAGCGCTTGAGTTAGAGGATGACGTGCTGTTTTGAACTGTTTCTGGGGCTGTCGCTACATCGACTACCTTTTCAATCACCTTTGAGCCATCGCCCAAACCAGCAAGATGCCATGTTGCTACAGGAAGAGCACAGGCACAAGTAACACTCAATAAAAACAGAATTGCGAATTTTGCAATGAAGATTGAGATAATTGCAGCGATGATTCCAAAAACTAAGGCAATAATAAGAGGCGGAACTCCGATTGAAACAGAGGGAGAAACCATCAATCCGATTCCAGCACCAAGAAGGCCACCACTCAATCCTATTGCTGGTTTTAGCAGTTTTCCTCCAGCAAAGATGAGAATTATTGCTGTAATAAGGGTGATTGCAGGGACTATGTACATTGCTATTTGTTCCATTATTTTTCTATTATCGTCATTGGGAGAACGAACCATGCCTATTTCATAATTAATTCTTCAAAGGTCATTTTTGATAACTGAACTTAAAAAAAGTACGTTCAGAGATGAAGATTGGTTACTTTGGAATTAATCCAAATAGGAGTACCTGTGCTAGCATACATTGATGAAAGAACAATATTTTTTCGTATTCCTTCTGATACCAATGGTTTTTGCTAACTTTTGCACGTTTTCATTCGCAGGGGAGCAAGAATCCATAAATTCAAATCAATCGAAGAAAGGATCAGAGTCACCGAGTAACCGACTTGCTGAAACGACTAGCCCATACCTCCTTCAGCACCAGCACAATCCTGTGGATTGGTATCCTTGGGGTGAAGAAGCATTTGAAGCTGCAAGAGAGCAAAATAAACCAATATTTCTTAGCATTGGCTATTCGACCTGCTACTGGTGCCATGTTATGGAACGCGAGTGTTTTGAGGATCAAGAAGTTGCTGATTGGATGAACAAGTTCTTTATATCTGTAAAGGTAGACAGAGAAGAAAGACCTGATATCGATGAAATTTATATGACTGCAGTCCAGTTAATTACTAGGGGTAGGGGTGGTTGGCCAATTTCATTATTTCTTGAGCCAGATTCTTTGAAACCTATTTGGGGAGGAACCTATTTTCCTAAGGATAAATTCATTTTTCTAATGAAGCAAATACAAGAAAAATGGGATTCTGATGTAAAAGCAATTCATACACAAGCAGACCAAATTGCAAATGCAGTAATAAGTCGGTTAAGTTTAGTTCAAGAAGCAGTGCCGATTTCAACAGATGTCATAGGGAAAGGCGCTTCATCATTATTATCCAAATTTGACGGTAACTTAGGCGGATTCTCTGGTTCTCCAAAGTTTCCTATGCCAATGTACAACGATTTTTTAATGGAAACTAGTTGGGATAATCTTCAAGTTCAAGAAGCAGTGAAGAAGACACTTGACAGTATGTTCATGGGAGGGATGTATGACCAAGTTGGCGGCGGGTTCCATCGTTATTCAACAGATGCAAAGTGGCTGGTGCCACATTTTGAAAAAATGTTGTATGACAATGGTCAACTTGTTACAACTTACTCAAGAGCATTTGAGTTAACAGGTGAGAAAACTTATGCTGCTGTTGTTGAAGAAACATTGGAGTACGTTGACCGTGAACTTAGCGCTCCTGAAGGAGGATTCTTTTCAGCACAAGATGCAGAGACAAACCACCTTGAGGGTGAAACTTATCTCTGGCGTGAATCGCAAATCAAAGAAGCATTAGAACAAGCAGGCATGTCGGATGAAGTTTCGTTCGCTTTGTCTTTGTATGGTGTTGATGTTGGAACGAATTTCCAAGACCCACATCACCCAGAAGAAGCGCCGACGAATGTACTATTCTTAACTAATCATCCGAAGACGCTTGCTTCTAAACATAACTTGTCTTATCAGGAATTTCGGACAAAAGTCGACTCTATTGATAAGGCGCTGCTTGCAGTAAGAGACACACGGGACCAACCTAGAACAGACGACAAAATTATTACTGCTTGGAACGGCATGATGATTGCTGGTTACGCGAATGCAGGAAGGATTATGAAAAATAATTCTTGGATTGAAAGAGCAACTGAAGCAGCGAATTTTATCTTAAATGAGATGAGATTAGAAAATGGAAAACTTTTACGAACTTGGCGAGATGGGAAGGGTGGCGCGGAAGCTTTTTTAATTGACTATGCTTCCTTTATTCATGGTTTACTTGCTATTTATAGAGCAGACAAAGATACGAAAGTTCTAGAGGATGCAATAGCACTCTATGAAAAAGCTCGTGAACTTTTTTATGTGCCAAGTGAAGGTTGGTACGATACCGAAAAAGGAAAATCAGATTTGTTTGTGCGTACTCGTGCACTTTCTGATGGTGCAATTCCAGCAGCAACATCATTTGTTCTCGGTGACCAAGTGGATTTTTTGGAATTCACAGGGGACAAGAGATATCTTGAGGACGCTCTTGAGACAATCGACTCAGAAAGTCAATGGTTAAATTCACAACCACTAGCAGTTATTGTTGCTGCAAAACACGTTGCTCGGTTGATGAAATCACATCCAGAAAAATTCAGCTCAGAACCAAATTCTTTTGTCGATATGGATTCGACAGTAAACATGAGTTGTGAACCAAGTACATTAGAACTTTCGGCTGGGGAAAGCGCAAAAATAATTGTGACTCTAGAAATGGAAACCGGTTGGCATGTTAATGCGAATGTGACAGGAAATGATTACACCATCCCTCTCTCGTTTACACCGACAAATGATAGTATGGAGTTGGAAGTTGATTGGCCAAAGAGTGAATTAATGACTTCTGGTGGTGAAACAGTGGCGGTCTTTGGTTCAAAGGTAACTATTCCAATTACTCTACGTTTAAAACAAGAGGCAAAAGGCAATTTGTCAATTATGGCAAGGTGGCAATCTTGCGATGAGAAGTCATGCCTTGCCCCAGAAGAGAAGATGGTTCCTTGTAAGGTGATTGTAGAATAATGGGACTGGAAAATTTGTTTACAGTCGCCCTCATCTCTACGGGCGGTACGATAGAAAAAACGTACGATGAATATGAGGGGATACTTGCTAATGGCACTTCAGTTCTTCAGATGGTACTGGGATCCCTTCAACTTGATGGAACAGAAATCACGCTTGTTCCATTGATGGATAAAGATAGCAGGGACATGTCAGATGAAGACCACGAAACAATTGCAAAGGAAGTCGGAAAATATGCCAAAACCCACGACGGTGTAATTGTTGTCCATGGTACAGATACGCTCTCTATTACTGGGGATGGAATTGTGGAGATGTTCCCAGATATTTCTGTTCCTTGTGTTATTACTGGTGCCATGCGCCCTTGGATAATGCGAAACACAGATGCACTACAGAATCTTGTAGAATCGTTTTCAGTTGTTAAATTACTCAAGCCAGGCGTCTATGTTGCGATGCATAATCGAGTTTTGCAATTTCCAGGAATAGTTAAAGATACTAAACAGTTACGTTTTGTAAAAAAAGAAAGTTAATTCCAAATGTCAAACAAGTACTTAACCGCCCCAGTTCCTTCTAAGACCATGCCAAAAGGCATTCCTTACATTATTGGTAATGAAGCAGCCGAACGCTTTAGTTTTTATGGGATGAAGGGAATTCTCGTCATTTTTATGACGCAGTATTTGTTCATGTTGCCTGGCGCTGGCACAGAGGCAATGACAAAACCTGAGGCAATGGCTAACTACCACTTGTTTACTACTGCTGTTTACTTCTTCCCAATCATCGGGGCACTTCTTGCAGATATTGTTCTTGGTAAATATCTCACGATTATGTTATTGAGTGTTGTGTACTGTTTAGGACACGGTGTGCTTGCACTTATGGGGTCTACTGCTTGGTTGGACCTGTCACCGGGAATTGTTTTAGCAATTGGCTTGATACTTATATCGGTTGGTTCAGGTGGTATCAAACCATGCGTGTCAGCACACGTTGGAGATCAGTTTGGGAGTAAGAATTCTCATCTGCTTGAGAAAGTGTTTGGTTGGTTTTACTTTTCGATAAATACTGGTGCGTTTTTGTCAACGATGCTAACTCCTTGGCTTCTTGAATGGTACGGCCCACACTGGGCGTTTGGCGTACCCGGGGTTTTGATGGCTATCGCTACTATTGCATTTTGGATGGGTCGAAAAGTTTTTATTCACATACCTGCTGGTGGAATTGGTTGGGTAACGGAAACCTTTAGTGGCGTTGGGTTGAAAGCAATTTCTAAACTTTCAATTATTTTCATTTTTATCGCAGTGTTCTGGGCCTTGTTTGACCAAACAGGTTCTTCATGGGTTTTACAAGCGGAGGATTTAAATCGAAATTGGCTTGGAATGCATTGGCTGTCATCTCAGATTCAAGCGGTGAATCCAATTATGATTTTGATTTACATTCCACTCTTTCAGTTTGTGGTGTATCCACTAATCAACAAGGTATTTACTTTAACGCCCATCAGGAAAATATCCATAGGCCTCTTTGTTATGGTTGCTGGGTTTTTTATGGTTGGATTAGTTCAAAGTTGGGTTGATGCAGGTCAGCGACCATCTATTGGATGGCAAGTTCTTGCTTATGCAATTCTAACTGCCTCAGAAGTGATGGTTTCCATAACTGGATTAGAGTTTGCCTATACACAAGCACCGAAGAAAATGAAGTCGGTAATTATGGCTTTGTTTCTGATGAGTGTTTCCTTAGGGAATTTGTTTACTGCAGCGGTAAACCACTTTATCATGGTTCCGGATGGTCTTGAAACAGCAAAAGCACTTGTGTCAAACTGGAGCAATGAAGAAACCTCAGAAAGTGATCGCAAATCTCAAGCATCTGACAAAGGCATGACCTACCAGCATAGTGAAGATGGAGGATTTGAATTAATTCTAAAGGGTTGGGAAGAGTCAATTGGTGATGACGATATACGTGTAGGTTTTGCACCTGATTTTGAACGAATTTCTCTTGTTGCCAGTGAAGTTTCAGTTATCGATGAAGCAATTGGAGAGATTGGCCAATTCTGGGATGAGCACGACAGATTGCCATTCAAAGATGAAGGGGCTAATGCAATTTCTCATTTGCATGACTCATTTGGAAAACCATTACGTTATAACTTAGTGAACCGCCGTAACTTTGAAATTACAAGTAATGGACCAGATAAGATATTTATGACGGAGAATGATGTTCGTGCAGAGGTTAGTGTTGAATCCGATACAGTCGAGCAACAGAAAGAAGCAGTAGAAGAAAGTTCCGATGTCTCCACAGAGTCGTTTTTTCATCCAGCACATTCTTGGCTAACCGTTCGTCAAGCTAAGATAGATGCAGAAAAAGCAGTGAACGCTGGGAACACAGATGCTACTTGGCAAGATTTTATAGAACAAACGGAGTTAGAAAATAAACCTGTCATCGCAAAACAAAACCATGAGTTCAATGTTACTTGGCAGGTTGGTGCCGCGACAATTCTTACTGGTGCTGCTTATTTTGAATTTTTTACTTGGTTGATGCTAGGTACAGCGGTTG
>CAZLCM010000041.1:0-9198 GCA_964558055.1 uncultured Isosphaeraceae bacterium
CGTGAGGATCGTGTGTAGGGTGACCAAGTAACTCATCCATTTTTTTGATTACTTCGTCCGAAACGACGTGTTCAAGTTTTTCCGCTTCTTCGTGAACCCTACTCCAGTCCATCCCAAGAATTTTTACTAGAAAGAGTTCAACTATTCGATGTCGACGAACAACGTGGATTGCAATATCCCGCCCCATTTCAGTTAACTTAACTCCGTAGTGAGGGCGATGCTCAACTAAGTTGTCTTGGGCTAGCGTCTTAATCATCGAAGTAGCGGAGCCCGGAGTTACCCCAAGCGATCTTGCAAGTTCTCCAGTGGCAATTTGTTTTTCCCCTTTAGGATTAAGGAGAAAAAGCTCTTTTAGGTAGTTTTCGATGGTACTTGATAGCATGGCTTGACTTATAGGATAGCATGGATTAAACTTTTGATAAATCAAAAGGAGATATTTGTGCTATTAAAAACAGTAATTATTGTGGCTTGGATGGCGTCAATTGCCCAAGGGCAGTTAAATATTGTTGCTACAACCGGCATGGTTGCTGACATAACTCAACAAGTTGTTGGGGAGCATGGAAATGTATCTTGGTTAATGGGCGAAGGAGTTGACCCCCATCTATATAAGCCAACCTCCGCCGATGCACGCAAAATAATGAATGCTGATTTGATTTTCTATAGTGGCTTACTCCTCGAGGGCCGAATGACTGATACTTTCCTCAAAGCTGCTCGAATGGGTAAAGTTGTGTATCCAGTTACAGAACTTATAGAAGAAGAGTATTTACTCGAACCACCAGAATTTGAAGGACATTTTGATCCACATGTATGGATGGATGTTTCAGCTTGGGCACAAGCAGTGGATGCGGTTACAGTCGCTCTTTGCGAACAAGATCCCGATAACTGCGATGTATATAAAGCAAATGCAAAAGAGTACAGTAAGAAACTTGTTCAACTGCATTCGTATGCAGTTGCTTCTATTGCATCTATTCCTAAAGAACAACGTGTTCTTATTACCGCACACGATGCGTTTAATTATTTTGGACGAGCGTATGGTATTGAAGTTGTCGGCATTCAAGGTCTTTCTACAGAGTCAGAAGCAGGCATAGAAGATGTCAACCGACTTGTGAAAATGATTGTTGATAAGGGAATTACTGCTGTTTTCGTTGAGTCAAGTGTTTCAGACCGAAACGTTAAAGCACTAATTGAAGGAGCGAAATCAAAGGGACACACCGTCAAGATTGGCGGGAGATTGTTTTCTGATGCGATGGGCAAAAAGGGAACATATGAAGGCACCTACATTGGGATGCTCGACCATAACATTACAATTATTTCGAATGCACTTAGCGGAACAAAGAACGATGGTTTTAAATCGTTTCTTGCGAATTAGGAGGTCTGAGTTATGCAAGTCGAAGCGGGACACCTTGTTACTTCACCAATTTCAATTCACGATTTAACAGTTGCTTACCACCGTAAACCCGTTCTTTGGGATGTTGACCTTGATGTTCCTGAGGGGAAACTTGTAGCCATTGTTGGACCAAACGGTGCTGGAAAAAGCACTTTGATAAAAGCAGTTATGGATCTTGTGCCCAAAGCGTCTGGCAAGATTATGGTGTACGGAAAACCTTTTAACAAACAACGAAAAATGGTTGCCTATGTTCCACAACGTGAGTCCGTTGATTGGGATTTTCCAATTGATGCTCTTGGGGTAGTTGCAATGGGAAGATATAGTCGAATCGGTTGGTGTAAACCAGTTCAAAAAAAAGATTACGAACTTGCTATGGATTCACTAGAACGAGTTGGGATGGCTGATTATGCAAGAAGGCAAATAAGCAAACTCTCAGGTGGTCAGCAACAGCGCGTATTTCTTGCTCGTGCTCTTGCGCAGGACTCGACAATCTATTTGATGGACGAACCGTTTGCAAGTGTTGATGCAGCCACGGAGAAAGCGATTGTCAAAGTGCTTGACGACTTACGTAGCACAGGAAAAACAGTTGTGGTTGTGCATCATGATTTACAAACAGTCCCTGAATATTTTGATCATGTCATATTGTTAAACATGCGTGTTGTTGCTCATGGACAGGTTGACGAGGTCTTTACGGATGACAATTTAAAGAAAACATACGGGGGTCGGTTGACTTTGCTTTCAGAAGCAGCACAGCGATTGGCACAGCATTGATAACGGGTCATTCCATTTCAGACACAAGAATAGCACTTCCAACAATTGAAGAGTTGATGAGAGTTCTTCTTCTTGAGGACTACAATACTCGAGTAGTTGTTCTTGGAGTTATGGCGCTTGGGACTGCTTCGGGATTGCTTGGTTCGTTTTTGCTTCTTCGCAAGCGGGCACTTACTGCTGATGCTTTGAGTCATGCAACACTTCCGGGAATTGCAATTTCATTTATGGTGATGGTCGCTCTTGGAAGTGAGGGCAAATCATTGTTTGGCTTGTTGGTGGGAGCATTTGTGTTTGGGTGTATTGGTGTACTTGCAATTTTGGCAATTAGACACACAACAAGGTTAAAAGATGATGCCGCTATTGGAATTGTTCTCAGTGTTATGTTTGGTCTTGGTTTGTGTTTACTTAGAATTGCAACGGAACTGCCCAATGGAAACGCTGCAGGCCTGAACGGCTTTATCTTTGGAAAAGCAGCGTCTATGGTTTCTAGCGAAGCTATCAGCATGGGAATAGTAGCGATTGTGGTGGTTATAGTTACTGTGCTTCTTAAAAAAGAATGGACAATGCTTTGCTTTGATGAAAAGTTTGGTTCTTCTCAAGGGCGGTCTGTTATTTCTCTCGATGTTTTATTGATGGGTATGGTTGCTGTAGTGACTGTTATCGCTTTGCAATCCGTAGGATTGGTTCTTGCTGTTGCAATGCTTATTATTCCAGCCGCATCTGCAAGATATTGGACGGCAAGGATAGTTACGATGCTTGTTTGTAGCGCTTTAATTGGATGCTTGAGCGGCTGGCTTGGTGCTGTAGTTAGTGCACTTGTTCCTCGGATGCCAACTGGGCCAATTATCGTTTTGATTTGCGGATTCTGGTTTTTAATCAGTTTCATCGCAGGCCCAAATGGCGGTCTAGTAGCTCGGCAATTCACAAGGATGCAACTTAACAAACGTATTGAGATGCAACACATTTTGCGCGCTATGTGGGAATATTGCGAAAAGGAACAAACTAGCGATATATCTACAGATGAATTAGTTAAGTCCCGATCTTGGACTAAGCGAAAAGTCATTAGTTTATTAAAAAGGTGTGAGAAAAAAAATCTTGCAACAAGGAGTTCAGATTTTTGGCGACTTAGCGAAAAAGGCGCCACAGAGGCAACAAGAGTTGTTAGAAATCACCGATTGTGGGAAATATATTTAATCACCTACGCAGACATTGCACCATCACACGTCGACCGTGATGCTGACATGATTGAACATGTTTTGGGCAGAGGGATTGTTGCAAAACTAGAAAATCTTCTTGATGCAAGCGCTGTTCCTAAAAGCCCCCATCCGATTGGAGTTAATGAATGACTTGGTCAATAATTGATACTTGGATTATCATTATTGGCTCTCTTTGTGCGGCCGGTTGTGCAATTCCAGGAACTATTTTAGTTCTGCGTAGAATGAGTTTAATGGGTGATGCAATAAGTCACACCGTCCTTCCAGGAATTGCAATTGCATTTTTGATAACAGGTAGCCGAGATCCGACTGCTATGCTGATTGGTTCAATCGTTATTGGTTTGTTGACAGCATTTCTAGTACAAGCGATTCAGTCACTTGGCAAAGTAGAGATTGGTGCGTCGATGGGCATTGTCTTTACTGTTCTATTTGCTTTTGGGCTTGTATTGATGCGCCAAGCAGTAGATCACGTAGATATAGATCCTGACTGCGTATTGTATGGTTCAATCGAACTTGCTTGGTTTGATCAGAACCCAGATGGTCTAGGTATCCCAAGGGGAGCGATAGTAAATGGAATTATTTTCCTTGTGAACCTCATCGTTGTACTACTTTTTTACAAGGAGTTAAAAATAACTTCATTTGATTCCGCACTTGCAAAGTCGCAGGGAATTGCTCCAACGTTTTTGCATTATTTATTGATGACTATGACTGCAGCAACTGCTGCTGCTGCATTTGAAACAGTTGGTTCCATTCTAGTAGTTGCAATGTTTATTGTTCCGCCCGCAACAGCATATTTGATTACAAATCGGTACGGCATGGTGTTTGTATTAGCCGTTGGTTTGTCCGTCGTTGCCTCAGTGTTGGGTCATGTTACTGCAACTACAGTCCCAACGTGGTTTGGATTCTCCGGAACAAGTACTGCGGGTGCAATGGCAGTTGCAACAGGTTTGCTTTTTATTGTTGCATGGGTTGCGTCCCCACAAGATGGATTGTTGACACGATATTGGCGACGATTATCGATACGCTTTCATATTACAAGTGAAGATGTTCTAGGAGTACTCTGGCGGTTAGAGGAGAGAGGACGAGTTGAATTAGATCAGTCCCAACTGGCTGGTGCAATTGGTGTTTCAAATTTGGTGACTCGTTTTGTACTAGTTTGCATGCGCAGGAAAGAAATTATTAAGAATAACTCAACTCGCTGGTCCCTAACCGAAGCTGGCAGGAGTAAAGCTACCAAATTAGTTAGAGCACATCGTCTTTGGGAGGTGTATCTTGACAAACACTTCCCACAAAATACTCACCAATTGCATTATTCAGCGGAGCGTCTTGAACACATAACAACTGAAGAGATGCAAACGAGTCTAGGTGATGCTAAGAAAGATCCACACGGCAGCAAAGTTCCTGACGAACTAGGTAGTTAGTGGTATGCTGAAGGCATGAAAACAATCATACTATTTATTTGTGCTTCCTTTTTGGCTTCTTGTTCCATGTTTTCCAGTGCATCCAGTTTCCCAACAACAACACTGTTAACAGCATCGGATACAGACCGAGAGATTGTTTTTGCTCAGAACCATTTTTTTGGTATTGTTCTGCCAAGCAATCCTACTACGGGTTATTCTTGGAATGTTGATATAAACAATCCATCAATTGTTTCTATACAGTCCCAAAAATATAAATCGGACTCAAGCGGTAGAGTCGGTGTAGGAGGGATAACCACTTGGACTCTTTTAACTCACAAAAAGGGGGATGCTAAAATTACTTTTTCTTATCAACGCCCGTGGGAAGAGAATACTCCTCCAACACGAGTGGTGAAGTTTTCAATTAGCGTCCATTAGATGCGGCTTCGTACATTACCTCGTACTGTTTTGCAACACTCTCTGTGTCAAGCCAAGAGAGAATGTGATTTCTTCCTTCAACACCTTTTGCTTCAAGCATTTCTTTGTTCGAAGTAAGTTCTTCAATTGCATCAGCAAAGGCATCAGGTGTTCTATCAGTTATTATTGCGCCACCATCCTCGAGTTCTTTCCAAATATCAGTTCCTTTTGTTCCAATTGCTGGGGTCTTACAAAGCATCGCTTCGGTGTACACAAGACCAAAGTTTTCCTGTTGGGTTGGTAGAGCAAATACGTCAGCCATGGCATAAAGAGACAACTTCAAATCTCCAACAACCATTCCCAAAAACGTAACAAGATCACTTACATCATTCTCTGCTGCTCTGTCTTGTAGAGATTTAACGTATGAAGATTCTCCTGTACCTGCAATGAAAACGCGGATTGGATATCCTCGTTTTTTAAGAATTGCGGTTGCATCGATTAATGTTTCTATTGATTTTTTTTCATGAACCCTGCTTAGGAACAGAACAGTCGGCTCTTCAGAAGAACCGTATTTGTCGATTGCTTCTTTGGGGCTAGGCACTTCCTTGTAAGGGTCAAGGTCTACGATATACGGAATGACTGCGATGTTATTGTGTTTCAACCATTTTTTAGATTGGTTTTTCTCGGCTTCCGCAGTTGTAAGGAATGTATTGGCTCCTCGTAGCATTATTCTTCCAGCAGTTGACAAATACAATTTTTTCTTAAATGGCCTTTGTTCCATGCACCAATCATCGAGCATGCCATGAGTACTTAACACCCAAGGTGTTCCAACAGAATCACACGCTTTTGCCATCTGTGGGTTTGAAGGCATCCACATTGCATGGATATGAGTAACATCCATTTCTTTAGCAACTTCAGCAGCTTTGGCAATTTGTTGTTTGGTTAATCGCTTGCCTGCTTTTTGCAAAGGGCCAAGTAAAACAATAGTTGGGGTGTTTGGTTCCTTGTCTTTCCATGATTGTGGGACGTCAGCATCATCACAAGTTAACCAAGTGACATCATGTCCGCGCCTAGCAAGGACAGAGCAAAAATCTATTGCTGCACGTACTGTGCCTCCTTCGGTGAAACGAGTTGTCGGAAAATAATGTAATAATTTCATTGTTCTTTGTTGCCTTGTTCTGTTACCCAAGAATCATCGGTTTCATAATCTGTTTCTATAAGAAAATCTGCGAGCAATGCCCCATATTGTTCTCTGAGGTCGGGAGTAAAGTGGTTCTTCCAGTCGCCGGCAACGCCCTTGCGCGCAAATGCTGAATTTGAACCTTCTCCTTGTTTTCTTCCTCCGCTCATTTTTTTAAAACTATTTGCTTCCACAATTCGACTTACTGTTTCAAGAGAGTTGTCGAGTTCAAAAAGTGTAGCAACTCTTGTCATACCTTTAATTGGGTCAACAAGCATATCTTCATAACGAAGTTGTACCGAATGTTCTTTGACAGCATTCTCTTTCCATGAGCGTACCCACTTAACATAGGCAGGCAGCATCCGTTTACCAAAAACTGCGAGTCCTTCTTGAACACTTTTGTTGTGATGCAATTTGTGTTCTGGGTGCCATGGAGTATTGTGTACATAGAAGTGGTAACTAACCGCAACATCTCTAAGGTCTCGATGTAGTATTACGTAATTAATTCCCGCTGTTTCTAAAACGCTAACATTGTTTTTTGAACCGTGGCTGTGCATCTTTGTTAAGACCAACATGTCTTTCATGTCGTCGAACATGTCTTCAGGCATTTCAAAATCATGGCTTCCGCCAGTGGCTAGTTCGTGTTTTGCAATTGCAGGAAGAAGAAACTCGTGGTAACCATCGTAACTAGATACCATTTTTTCAATCCAAGTAGAACCACTTTTTGGAAGTCCGGCAATAAAGAGTATAGGTTGAGGGTATCTATCTCCAAATTTTTTATACCCTTCTCTGCAAGAGGCGAGTTGGTCCTTAGCGCGCAATTTCACAGCGAAACGCTTTCCAAGACGTGTAAGTGACGGAGGTAATTTTCTTGCAATTGATTCTAGTTTTTTTGTGTTCATGTGTTAAGAATCAATTGTCTAAATCAACAATTCTGTACTTTCCGAAAATAACACCATTTGACCTGTCTTGCGGTACTCTTCCAATCGGCCAAGCATCAGTGAGTTCGATTAATACCCAATCCTTGCCTTTGTGGCGAATCGTTTTGTCCTCTTGGTTTGGTTTTAGAAGTACCGCTGCAAACAGGTGCTCTTCCATAACTATAAAGCAAACATCTACTAGACCAATGCTTTTTACGAGAGCCGCAAAAAGCATACTCTTAGAATCACAATCACCCCAACGGTTTGAAAGTGTTTCCAGTGGCATCATTGCACCCGCGGTTAGTATTTTTTCGCCTTCGATGTTTATTCTGTATTCTGGTGGTATTCGATATTCAAGAGATTGAACAAAAGAAGAGAATGCGCCTACAAGTTCTCGACGTGAACGGTATCCGTTTCTCCTTGCTGTGCTTCGAATTTGTTTTGCAATATCAACTATGGCGCTCTTGTTTTGATTGATAACCCAGTTGTAGTCAACGATAAATCGGTTTCCTTCATCCATCATCTTTATGCCGTGACTAGCGGCTTTTGTTTTTAGAAGAAGTTGTTTTTCAGCAAGGTCCTTTTCATCGGTAAAAGTAAACGATGTCCAAGATTTAGGTATTCCAAACGAACTTATTGAATAGGCAACATCATTTGGTTTGATGTTTATTTTGCAGGCAAGTTCTTGCATTGAGTTTCCTTGCTTTACTATTGCAGTGTCGCCTTCCCATCGGACAACTTCTCTTGTATTGATGTCCTTCCAAACAAAGGGAACTCGATTCATTGCAAAAGCTCCGCTAGTTATTGCGGTTGCCATTAGTCCAATAATGTTTACTTTGTTACTAAACATCGTTACAAACGTTGGTGGTAATTTGGATTGCTCGTTCGATTTCTGATTCAGTTACATCAAGGTGAGTGACGTATCTGATTCGTTGTAAATCAAGCGATTCGGCCAAAACTCCGTTCTCCCACAATTTTCGGCATATAGTGGGGCCATCTCCAAGCATTTTATCGATATCGAAGAATACTAAATTAGTCTGTGTCGTATCTTTACAACAAGTAATACCATCGATTGAAGACAGACCCTCTACTAGCATTTGTGCATGGTTATGATCGATTTGAAGACGGCCAAGGTTGTTTTCGATTGCAAACAGTGCAGCTCCAGCAAGGATGCCCGACTGGCGCATCGTGCCTCCAAACATTTTTCGCGCGCGCTTAACCCGATAAATTGTCTGTTTATCCCCAACAACAATGGAGCCGGCAGGGCAACCAAGTCCTTTTGAGAAGCAAGCGGAAACGGTGTCAAAAGGTGCAGACCATGTTTCAGCATCGATGCCAGTTTCAACGATGGCGTTCCAGATGCGAGCACCATCGAGGTGGGTTTTTAAACCCAGTTCGTGTGCGGTCTCGCAAACATCGATAACTTGTTGGAGCGGCCAGATTGAACCGCCTCCTCTATTGTGAGTATTCTCTAAAGAAACAAGTTTACTCATACCAAAATGATCATCGTCTGCACGATAAAGAGAGCGTACGTCCTCTGGACCAAAAAATCCACGATCACCAGAAGCAAAGGCAAAAGAGCATCCGCTTAATGCTGCTGCACCACCTGCTTCATAATGCACAATATGGCTTTCTTTATGCACGATAATTTCATCACCAGGTTGAGTTTGGCTTTTAATAGCGGTTTGATTTGCCATAGTTCCCGAAGGCACAAAACAAGCAGCTTCTTTTCCAAACATTGATGCACATTTTTCTTGAAGTGCATTTACCGTCGGGTCATCACCCCAGACATCATCACCTAATGGTGCTTGCATCATTGCATCACGCATTCCCTGCGTCGGCTTGGTGACGGTATCACTTCTTAAATCAATAGGCCTATCCATATAACTGATTGTAAGCAGAGTTGTGTCAA
>CAZLCM010000042.1:0-8996 GCA_964558055.1 uncultured Isosphaeraceae bacterium
AGAAACAAAGTGAGAGCAATGAAAATAATAATTAGCGTATTGGCAATTTGCAGCTGCTTTGTTATGTCTTCTTGCAACATAGTTGCAGGTGCAACTTATGTTTTGTCTCCTGATCCAGAACAAGAAGCGCTTTTTGTTTTGCCAAATGTACGTACTGTGGTTTTTGTTGATGATCGAAGAAATGTAATGCATCCAACTCGACTTCGTAAAGTAATTGCGGATAGAGTTACTACGGATTTGTTAACAAATGAAATTCTAACAACGATGATTTCCCCCAAAGATGTTTTTCGTGTCAGCGGGGCAAACGACAGATACAATAACCCTCTTCCAATTGCAGAACTAGGAAAAGCAGTTGAAGCAGACGTAGTTATTTATGTTGAGATGGAATCTTTTGGATTAACAAATGATGGGCAGACAGCAAATCCTATTGCAAGTTGTAGTGTTCGTGTTGTTAGCGTAAATGAAAACGCTCGCCTTTTTCCTACGGATAAACCATCATATTTCGTAAACGCAAATCTTAAAAATGTTAATCCACATCGAGTATCTTCAAATAGCGAAATTAGAAAATTGGCAGAAGAACTAGCGGAAGAACTTGGTGAAAACGTCGCAAAATTATTTTATGATCACATTATTGGTCGACTCGGTGAGAATTTAGACAGGAAGTAAATAATGCATTGCTTGCATATAGTTTCCCCTTCGCCTTCACTGACATCTCAAGAGGTATTAGGTCTACTTCGACTTGTACAGCAGCAAATAGCGGGTTCACATAAGACAATTGTTCTAGGAAATGATGACGAGGGGAAACGTCTACGAAATCGTGGGATTAATGTACTTGGGACTGTTGGTGGTGTGCGGGATGCCTCAAATACACTATTAAACAGAGTTAACAGATTGATTTCATCAGAAGTAACTCAAGGAATAACGTTTTGTATGGCTTGGGGATGGCACTCTGCTCGAATTGTCTCAGGTCTTGGTACTGAACTGGAGACCGTTGCATTTGTGGATGAAGTTGAAAAAGATTTTTATATCTCAAACACTAAAACACGTTTCATTCCAACAAGTTGGAGTGGAGCAAATTATTTAAAATTATTGGGAGTATCAGAGAGTTCGTTATACGAACCTATGATTGGTTTAGACCCTAGTCCTCTAGTTGCAAACAAAACCGATGTCCTAAAAGAATTGCAACTTGATAGTACTAATAGTGTTGTCACAATTGTAGGAACGAGTGCTTCTTGGAAAGAAATTATTGAAATGGCATATCGGATTCATCCGGTTAACACAAAAATAGTATTCGTGCTACCGATTAACTATTCCTACAGAGGACAGTTAATGATTGCAGCCAAAGAACGTAATCTCACAAGTATGTTTAGAACTACACCTCCCTCTCTGAGGATGGCAGACGTAAACACGTGCGCATCTTGTGCATGGGCTCCTAGTACAGCACCATTTGATAAGTCGTTTGGTGTTCTTGAACTGTTAAAAACTGCATGGGATGGTGTGCCAATTGCAGTGCAAACAACTCATCCCATTTATGGACTGCCATCACTTGGCACATCTATTGCTTGTGCTAAAGATATTCTCGACATTAGCAAATGCATATTAGATATTGCACTCAAAGAAACAAGTAATTCAGACAAAGTTGCAGAACTAACTTCAAACGTTAGAGAGATTGCATCACCCGCTCGTTTCATTGAGGGGTTACAGCAGAGAATTACATCTACTCCATCATTTTCTGGTTGAAACTTCTGGCTTGGAGCAGGGTGTTTTTTTTCTGGTGTGTACTGGTGGGCTAATTGGTTCCTCTTGTCGCCTAACCTGTTTTGGCAATTCGAGGTGAGCTGCTACAACTTGTCCAAGATAGAGTCGGCAGTCAGCATCAGGTGATAAG
Source organism: uncultured Isosphaeraceae bacterium (assembly GCA_964558055.1). Lineage (GTDB taxonomy): Bacteria > Planctomycetota > Phycisphaerae > Phycisphaerales > SM1A02. The sequence goes on from CAZLCM010000042.1 coordinate 1,889, forward strand.
TGTCCCTCTAATTTGCAATCGAACCATAAACGAGAGTCAGGGAGAATTGGCATTCCAGTAACTGCAGTGGTTATTGAAATTGATAGAAATGGGTCATCATCCACATCGTGCTCTTCACCAAAAAGTCGCAATGCTCTTCTGTCATTTGGTTGAACCAAACATAAAGCAAAAGCTCGTGCGTCTCTTAGCATTGGTTCTATTGGTTGTCCCTTTGGGATTGCCACAACTAGCATAGGCGGATCTGTGCTACACCTTTGTACCCAATTTGTCATGATTCCGTCTCGGAACCTCTCGTGCCCACAAGTCAATACAAACTGAGCCGACGGAATTTGGAGTAGGGCATTGTGGATTACTTGTGGATGAATTGGTTCGCTAGTCATATTGTAATTGCAGCATGAAAAAACGGTGGAACATACTGTCCACACTATACTTAGAGTGCCACAAAGGTGGGATTATGCAACGTCCGAGAACAAACAACTTAACCTTTTTTTGATAAAGTGTTGCAAAATGGGGAAAGGTGGGGTACTGTGGGGGCGATTGGTAATGAAGAACCAGAGCACCCACAATGTTATTCACAGGCGAAACAGAACGATCTATCGACGAAAAGCAGAGAATATCTGTACCAGCAGATATGCGAGTTGGCTTCCCGTCGGGATTTGTTTACGCATCTCCGGGACCAAACGGTGTGATATGGCTTTCTCCGGAGCATGTATTCGAGAAGAAAGCGAGTGCGATGGAACAGACATTATTCCAAGACGAGGATGTGATGGAGTTCGAGCAGATTCTCTTTTCACAATCAAGGCGAATAGAGATAGACAAACAGGGACGAGTTCGATTGCCAGATTCACTCTTGCAACTTGCGAAGGTAAAAGGGCAAGCTCACATTATCGGTGTTGGAGATCACCTAGAGGTTATGAACCAAACCAAGTGGGAAGCCGTGAAAGCCAAACTATCCAAGCTTCACGAATACATGGCAAGAGCGAGCAAACAAGCCAGAACACGCGGAGAATCGTCTCCATGAACATAATTACTCAGATTTCTATAGCAGAGCAGGGACGCTCTGTTTACAGGAGAAATTGCGCCACGGATGGCCATTCAAACTGTAGGGAAATATACGCAGCTCGTGATGCTGCATTTAACGAGCCAAGGACGGCTCATCAGCGAGAAAGTACCAGCACGGACGCAAGGTACTAATCAACTACGGTTCTCGGCTCCAACAAGGGCCGAGAACTCTTCCTCAAGTCCGGTCGGATGAAATGTTCGACCACCTTCCCTTTTGACCCTCGGCATGACCCACCACATGCCGCGGGTCATTTTTTTGTGGTTAATGGGTTGGGTAATCGGTATTTTCTGGGGTTATTCGGGGGTTATTCGGGGTTATCCGGGGGAATCCGGGGGTCCGGGGTTTATTTTTATTCGTTTGATGCGGGTCGAATTTTTCCAGCAATCGCTGGTCCTGATTTAGCGATTTCTGATGCTACTTCTCGTCTGTGTACAGATACATCACGAGGGAAATCAAGTGCAATTCGGACTCTATCGCCTTTGATTGAAGCAATTCTAACTACGCCAAGAGGATTAGTTGGGTCACCAATGACCACCTCTTCCCCTTCTCTTCGAGTAATTACGAGCATAATGCGAACCTCCTGTCGCCACTTCCATTCTTGAAAATCGCGCGGCCTGCGCGAACCACCAGATATTATCTTAGCAAATCGCAGAGAGGTTTGCGAGAGATAAAATTAAAAACGGTCCTACAACCCCTTAAACCGCAATAAGTTGTGAATATGCTCATTCAACCGCCACAACGGCTGTTATCCCCTGAACACGGCTTTTCAGGGTTGTTTCAATTGTAGATTGTAGGGTCATGTCCAACGAAGGGCATCCAATGCAGGCCCCAAGGAAACGAATCGAAACCACGCCATCTGAATCAACTGATACGACCTCAACATCTCCACCGTCCGCTTGGATGGAAGGTCTAATCAAATCGACAATTGTGAGAATTTCATCGAAGAGAGCTTGTTCGGATTTGCTTCTTTTTTCAGACATGATGTTAAATAATATGCTCAACTCGTTTTCTGCGCTAGCACCTGTACACTGTAAGTATGTATCGATTTATTTTTCTATCAACTACTCTAATTGTTCTTACTTCCTGTGGTGCACCAACGATTCACAACCCAAGCGCCACTATAAAAGAGATTGGTCTATCTCCAACAACACAAATACGGGCCATGGAAATGCTCGATGATAGCGTTGGAGTTAAAGATAGCAAGTACCACGATCAACTTCAAAGGATGCTCTATGTACCGGGCTACACTAATACGGTAAGAGAAGAGGCATTAAAGCGATTGTGGAACTCGGATAGAGATGGAACAATTAGAACGATTAGGCAACAACTTCCTCGTCTAGATAATTGGTCATGGCTTACTGCTCTCTCAAAGTGGATTGCTGATGAACATGTAGATGAACTTAGTGAAGCGCTGATTAGTTCTTGGGCAAAGCCAAGTATATTTGTAAAAACTGAACAAGAGAGACCAGAATTTATAGCACTACGGAGAATGTATGGTGACGAGAAAATTACTGAGTTAATTTTTGAAACAATGCTTGAGTCAAAGAAGACGTGGCAGCAAGGATACAGAACAAGATGCTGGGAATTATTGCATCGTCTTGGATATCGAGAACGGCTCATCTCCTTACTTGTGAAAACAAAATTCGATGAGGACGATTTGTTTTTTCATGATTTGCAACGTGCAAAAAACGACCTTGGCATTGTTCCAAGAAGACGAGAAGAAATTTTGTGGATTCGTGAACTTTCAAAACCTGAATACGACTCGTTTTGGGAAGAAGCAGTTGTGGCACTTTCTAAGTTAGATAATGAGCGAAGGGGAAAAATTGAGATGCGAGATATTCCAATCTCTGTGTCACTTTTAAGGCACGGAGGGAAAAATGCTTTTGATCGACCTACAAGTACTATTATCAATCAAGTAGCGAATGAGATAAAAGGAAAGCGTCATTATTTTGAAACAGAGGGCGGCGGGCAATATGACGCAAGAAGTGAACTTCTTAGAACACATAGAGATTCCTTAACTTGGGGAGATGCTGTTACCTTAGAAGTATTGCTAACAGCATTGCGAGTCCCTGAAGTAAAAGCACATTTGTTTGATTATGCATTAAGAGATAATCAAGATAAAACAACTGAATACGGCGGAGTCATAGCCCTCGACAAGAAGGGCAGATTTGAAATTTTAGAATTTGAGCCCAAAATTAGAACGCATGACAGAAGATTCAACGCTTCACAAAATATGTTTGACGCCGCCTATACAGCTCTTTTCCACTTTCATTTTCATGCACAAAAAATTAGAAACGGCGATCATGCAGGTCCGGGACTTGGTGACAAATACTATGCGGACAATACTAGAGCAAATTGTCTAGTGTTTACTCTTGTCGATGAGAGAACTATGAATGTTGATTATTACCGACATGGCGGAGTCGTAGTGGATGTAGGAACAATAACTCGATAATGATTCGGCCAATCTCTTTTGTTTTATTCATCATTCTTATCTCATCTAACAGAGACGAGCAAATCGTTGAAGCAGTTAATTATTTAGGTTTAGTACTTCTCCTTGGGTTAGTCCCACTTGTCGCAGTTTCTAGTGCTTGGTTTTTTGTTAGAGAAAAAAAAGTTACATTTATAGCAGCTTGTGTTTTACTTCTCGCATGGTTCTTGTCAATTCGTTACTTTTCTTTGGCTGTTGCCTTGCAATTTACTACAGAAAAACACTTGTTCCTTAATGATGTATTGATTTTGTTGCCGGTATTGTTCTGGCTATCTGTTTTATGGTTCGTGACATCTCCGATACCCAACAGAATTTCTTGGGTTTCTCACCGACTTAGGTTAGATGTATTATTGTTGATGATTCCACTGTTGATTCTTATTGGTTTTAGTGAATTGGGTTCTAGTTTTGGATTTAAAGAGGACTTAGTTTCGCTAATTGAGTTAGTTGGATTTATTGTTATATTGGGTTTTGCGCCATTTTTTATAGGGATAATCTTGCCAGCAAAGCCAATTGGTAATTATGAACTCAATTCAGAGATTGTTAACATAGGGAGAAGGGCGAGTGTTCAAAAAACTAAGGTGCTTGTTTGGAACACACACAATCGAATAATGAGTGCGCTTGCAATTGGGCTTATTTTTCAGCCAAAGACAATTATCTTCACTGATAAATTGCTTACAAACTTAACGAAGCAGGAATTGTTTGCTGTTGCGGGGCATGAGTTCGGACACCATAAATATTGGCACCTTCCTTTCTTAGTAATTACAACTATCACTGCTCTTGTCTGGTCTTCAAGGTTGTTTACATTTTTATCTTTTGATTTAGACGAAAGTTCTGTGTTAATTTCACAAGTATTGATTGTTATCTTTGCAATAATAGTTGTCTCAAGGCAATTTGAACAACAAGCAGACGCTTATTCAGCGGTTGATATTTCGAAATCTGAAGGGAGCGACTATGTTACTAAAGAGGGTGCCGCGGCTCTATCATCTGCTCTTGTTTCAATCGCATCTACTCAAAACTACAACATGAATAAAAATGACATTTTGCACGGTTCAATCGTATCTCGGACAACAAAACTGCAAAATCTTGTTGGATGTAAAATTAATGAATTGCCAATAAACAAAAGGGTAGTTTTCTTAAAAATTGTGTTAATCGTTCTTCTAGTAATTGGGTGCGTGATATGAGTAAGTCACAGTTAGTACGGATGAACGGGGCTGGAAATCAATTTTTGCTCCACATTGGAGCCATCGAACCAGATAAATTGATTAAACAACTTGAGGGGGAAGATGGAATATTAATTCTTGAAGAAGATGATGGAAAAACAGTTTTCATGAGAATAATAAATGCCGATGGCGCTGAAGCTGAGCAATGTGGCAATGGACTGCGCTGTGCTGCATTACATCTAGTGAGATCCAAATCTGTAGATTCCAACGAAGTGGTAATTCGAACTCTTGCTGGGTTAAACAAATGCGTTGTGCACGATGATCGCAACGAAGTTGAAGTGACGCTTGGTGCTCCCAAAAAGGAAACCACCCAAATTACAGCATTTCCTAATCTTGTATTCGTAAATATGGGAAATCCAAATGCTGTCTTCTGGACTGATGACGACCCTGTAGATGTACGCGACTCATTGGGACATAAGATTTCATCACTCCCAGAATTTAAAGATGGAATGAACGTGCATTTTGCTAGGAGAGACGGAGAACAATATGCTACTTGTGCATCGTACGAAAGAGGTGTTGGTAATACGCACGCTTCAGGAACTGGTGGGGCATCTGTGTTTGTTGCCTCGGGGAGTTCTGGTCCATTTTACGTATCGAGTGTTGGTGGGACACTAACCTATTACTTTGACGAATCTGGTTTACTAGTGATGGCTGGTCCTGCTTGCTATTCATGAACAACAGAAACAGTGTGGGTGGTTACTGTTGCCCTGCAGCCATCCTTACACTGAAAAGTTCTGGGTTCAGTACTTTTATCAAGGACAGCCGCTGTGATAGTTTGAACTGTTTCAAAAGTCGCCTGTTCTCCAATTGCACGCTGCAGCGTTGCATCAATCACGGGTTGAGGGAGTTCGGCAAGTTGGTTTCGATTCCACTGTGTTCCTGAGGGGACAAACGCCTCAAATGAATCTGTAGCAGCATGGAGTAGCGTAGAGGCATTTGCTGCATGTTTGTCTGCAGCGTTCCAAAGTTCTCTTAGTATTGGCAACACATCAGCACGCAACCGTCCTCTTGGTGTTGACACATCGCAATTCGTATAATCCTCGCACCAATTAACATTTGCAAGATTACAAATTTCGACAAGTTCCTTTTTTGTTGTATTTAATAATGGCCTTATCAAATCGATTTCATCATTAAGAAGTCGTACTGCGGCCATTCCTGAGAGTTTTCGAAGACCCCCTCCACGACATAATGCCATGAGCATTGTTTCAAGTTGATCCTCTGCATGGTGTGCAACAGCAACTGTGTTGCATACGGTCTCTTGAGCAACTGATGCAAGAACTTCATACCGCATCTTCCTAGCACCGGCAGCAATAGATCCCTTCAACGGTTCTACTTTAATTCGTTTTGATACACACTGCACTCCAATAGAGTCGCAGAGTTCTTCAACAAATTTTTGTTCATGGTCTGATTCTTTTCTTAAACCATGATGAACATGTGCTGCGACAACTTTGAAGTTGGAGGATTCTTGTAGGGATGCAGCGCAAGCAAGAAGTAAAAGAGCTACTGAATCTACTCCTCCGCTAACTCCTACTACTACGTCTCTGTCGCCGATTGCTTTACGAACGGTAGCAACAAGTTTGTGCCTTCGTACTAGAAGTGGAATAGCATCCTTGTTCATGCCTTTGCAGTTTCAGCGCTTGGTTCAAGCACTGTTAAACCGTTCATGTATGGATGAAGACATTCTGGAATCGTAACTGAGCCATCATTTTGTTGATTCATTTCAAGAAGTGGAATCAGAATACGTGGGCTTGCTAGGACAGTGTTATTAAGAGAGTGTGCAAAAACATTGTTCCCATCGCTGTCTCGGTAACGCATATTTAATCTTCGGCACTGATAGTCGTAAAGACGAGACGCGGAGTGAGTTTCACCCCAATCACCGAGCGGTTTTCCATTTTGGTCTAATTCGCCTCTTCCGGGCATCCAACACTCTATGTCAATCATGTCAGCATTTTTTGAACCCAAATCAGCAGTGCAACACTGCAACAATCGATATGGGAGTTCTAATGTCTGAAGTAGTTCCTCAACGATACCAATCATCAATTTGTGCCAAGAACGACTTTCTTCTTCGTCCCCTTTACAGATTACAACTTGCTCGACTTTGTCAAACTGATGGATTCGGTATAAGCCCGCAGTGTCTCGTCCGGCGGCACCTGCTTCGCGTCTAAAGCATGTGGAAACAGTCGCCATTTTAATTGGGAGTTTTTCAGCGTTAAGGATTTCATCTGCGTACATGCCCATCAATCCGACCTCACCGGTTCCTGCTAAAAACAGGTCATGCCCAGCGCCACGTTTTGATTCTTCAATATGGTATGCTTGATCTTTTCCATCAGGGAAGAA
>CAZLCM010000043.1:0-8885 GCA_964558055.1 uncultured Isosphaeraceae bacterium
AGTCCGCTTGATCTGGGTTTGGCAAGTCACAGTTATCCTGTGAATCAGGAATACCATCGCCATCTGTATCTTGAATTGCATTTGTACTAAACACAACATTATCTAAGTAAACTGCTTCAGAACCAGAATTAGAATCGAGAGAAATTCGAAGAGTTGCTTCGGTGTAACCTGTTAAATCCTGTAGTAGATTGAACCATGATCCTTCAATTCCCATGTCATCAATATCTTGCCCAGTTGAGTCAAGAATTGTAAGAACTGCGCCACCGTCAACTGCGACGTCTACAACTATTGCGTCATCCGATTCCCAGCCCGTGCTGGCTACGAACATATCAAGCGACAGATTCCATCCCCCTGAACCTGAGACGGTATCAAGTACAATCTGCATCTTTCCGTCGCAATCGCTCATTTGATACCCTTGGAAGCCGTCTGGATATGAGCCAACACCGCCACCTGTGTAATCAGTTACACCAACGTAATCGCCATCAGTTAACCCTACGCTATTTCGAGTATTAAAATACCAAGCAGTGAAGCCCATTTCAGCGCCAGAAGCCACCCATTCAACCATCGCTTGACCGTCGTTGTTTATAAGTTGATGGTCCACAGCAGCATCTCCAGTATCAGCATATTGGCTGCCTGTTAGTGGTTCTTCAAAACTAGTGTAGACAAGGTTTCCAACTTCACATTCATCTGGAACACCGTTCTCATTATCATCGGTTGAAGTTCCATCAGCAATATCACAAGCATCTGCTACACCATTCTCGTTACAGTCCGGTTCGCAAGAATCGAGAATTCCATTGCCATCACAGTCCGGCTCGCCATTTGCAATATCACATTCGTCAGGAATTCCGTTGCCATCGCAATCCTCTTCGCATTCATCAGCGATGCCGTTGCCATTACAGTCAAGAGAGATACCTTCAGCAATGTCACAAACATCGCCAACTCCATTGTCATTGCAATCAACTTGGTCTGGGTTTGCAAGATAACAGTTGTCAACTAAATCAAATACTCCGTCACCATCAACGTCTGGAACATCGCACATATTAGGCTCGCCAGGGGTGTCCATTGCTAAGTTGCCAAATACGCCCAAGTTCCAGTCGCCGCCATCTGGGCAACGGAAAACGTGTGCGGGAGGGTAGATGCCAACAGGACCAAGAATGGTGTCGGTGTAGAGTAAATCGACAACTTCGCCTTCGTAACCAACTTCAAGAAGTCCAACAGCGTCTACTAGTTCGGCCCAATAGGAGTCGTCAAGAACACCATCATCATCTACGTCAAGATCTTGATCAAGTACTGCAGTAAGTCCACCTACAAGTAAGTGAGTAACGTTGTCTGAGTTTTCTAAATTAAATCCATCGATTATTACGTCTGGAGTTCCGATGGTCATATCTACTCTACCTACGGATAGTAGACCATCGTCACCAATTACTAATCCAGTGAGGTCAACGAGTGTCTCAAGTACACCAGAGCCACCTACTCCGTCACCTATAACGATATAGGAGTAGCCATCTAGAGAAGCGCCAGCAGGACCAATTAGTTCGAAGTATTCGTCGTAATCTGTTCCAGATTCGTCAATTCTAATCTCATTAATGCCAAGTCCGTCAATTCCACCGCCAGGGTCGCATTCAACGCCCCAAGAGCCGATGACTGCTAGAACGTCTGCAACGTCTACACAGCAATCGCCATTTGGAAGGGGAGCAATGTCACCAGTTGGTCTAAACGTACCATCACCGCAAACGCCCCATGACCCAATGATTGCCAATACATCAGACACAGCAACAATTCCGTCACCGTCGACATCTGCTGCACAGTCAGAGAGAGCGTCATTACAGGGATCAGGAAGTAGTGCCTCTCGTACCTCTATAGCTTCAAGAATATGCATATCAGGAAAACCAAGAGCCGAAGGGTTTACCCATGAACCAATTCCACAATCGCCATTTGTTGTTTTTAACCAGGAGGGTGAAAGTTCGCCACCTGCATTACTGCCAATTTCATGAGTTCCAGGATAGGATTCAGGGATTACTATTTCTACAAAAATTAGAGAGTCTGGGTCAAGTTGAATTGGGGTTGCTGAAACTGCAGTTTGAACAACTGGTGTTTCAGTTGCAGGAATTGAGTGCTGCATAGATCCAATAGGCCATAAATCAGAACCGTCTGGTGTTGGTCCTGCAGTTCCATCAAGGTCAAGGTACACATTGACGGTTGCGGTTCCAGAGACTGAATTTTGAGCTAAGGCAAAATGAATACATGTTAATTCGAGTGCCATTCCTGCTGTAGAACCTTGTGATAAATCATAACTACGTCCATAACTGTGTTCAGGTGTTCCGCTTCCGCCAAAGCAATTTACAGAGTTGCCAGGTGAGATTGTTACCATGTCTAAATTTTCAGAGACAAGAGTGTCCGCATTATCGCAGAGAACAAATCCACCTCCACGATGTGCTTCACCGGATGGTTGAGTTCCAAGACGCATTGATGTTCTTTTTGTCTTTGAAATTCTATCTATTGTTGAAGCTTCTGAAAACATCGAAAATGATGCCAATAGTGAAGCAACGATTGACGTACAAATCGTTTGGCGTAGTGATAACATGAATTAGCTCCTTTTGTCTTTCTCTCTACTTGTACGCATCGTTTGCGTACACACATCTATATATAGTAAAGTCAAATCATCGAGATGCAACGTGAAATACCGAAAGAAATGCCCTATTTTGCGCTTTAACCTATGCTAAAGTACCCTATTTACCACTTTGCCGAAGTGGCGGAATTGGCAGACGCGCCGGATTCAAAATCCGGTTCCCGTTAAGGGAGTATGGGTTCGAGTCCCATCTTCGGTATTTAATAACCCCAAAGGTCAGAGCCCTGTGAGGCACAGTTTATTAAACGCGGGTTAATTAATAGGAGATAGTATGCTCGCATGAAGTTAGCAGTGATTATTCCAGCAGCAGGGGGGAGCACTCGTTTTGGTACTAAGGATAAATTAGCCGAGGACTTGGGAGGACGACCTCTGTTGCTTCGCACAGTGGAATTCTTTACTAAACGAGAGGATGTTTCTGAAATTGTGGTCGCGGGTTCACCCAAAGATTATGAAGGATTCAAAGAACGATTTGGCCCCTCACTTTCATTTCACGGAGTTAAATTAGTCAAAGGAGGAGATTCTCGAACCCAATCAGTTGCTAAGTCATTGAAAGTTATCTCAGATGAGATTACCCACGTTGCAATTCACGATTCGGCAAGACCTGCTATTAACAACAATTTGTTTGATAGAGTTTTGCTTGCTAGCAATGACTTTGATGCCGTTGCTGCTGCTTTGCCTATTAGTGGAACTATAAAACGAGTTAGTTCATCATCTTCAACAATTGCTGACGAAGATGCAATTGCTGACTCTATTTTAGGAACTTCATCCCAAGTTACTATTGATGCGTTTCAAATAAATGAAACCATTGACAGAACAAATTTATGGGAAATGCAAACCCCTCAGTGTTTTGAGTTATCGCTCTTAAAACGCGCGTATGAACAAGACAACCTAAATTCTTTTACTGACGATGCTCAAGTTGTGGAGAATTTGGGCGAGCCGGTTTATGTCATAAAGGGCGATAGCCGAAATATCAAAGTGACTAATCCATCCGACATTCACTTGGTGAAAGCTATCCTTGGCGTGAAAGGCGCACCAGAACGTCCTGCCCATAAGCGGTTCTAAGTACTTACGTATGGAACAAAAATCTGTAACTGTCGTTTTGCCGACATTTGAAGAATGCGCTTCATTGCCTTCACTTATTGAGAAATTAAGTATTGTTCGTAGTGAACAGTTTCACTCATTGGAATTAATTATTGTAGATGACAATTCTAACGATGGAACAGAATCTCTAATTCAAAAGTTAAATCTTGACTGGGTTTCCTTAATCATTAGAAAGAAAGAAAGGGGATTAAGCAGCGCAGTCATACGGGGTATAGAAGAATCGAATTCAGAATACTGTGTTGTGATGGATGCAGATGGCTCACATCCCGCCGAAGCAATACCATCAATGCTAAGAGCCATACAAGACGGCGCAGATTTTGCGGTCGGGTCACGTTATATCAAAGGTGGAACAACCGAGGACGGCTGGGGGGTACTTCGTTGGATAAATTCAAAGATAGCAACAATAATGGCGAGACCGTTTACAAAAGTACTTGATCCGATGAGTGGCTTTTTAGCTTTTCGTAAGAGTACTTTTGAAAAGGCAAAGGAGTTAAACCCTATTGGCTACAAGATTGGTCTAGAGTTAATTGTTAAATGTGGTTGTGAAAATGTAAAAGAAGTGCCTATTCATTTTTCTACTAGACAGTTAGGGCAATCTAAATTAACAATTGGCGTTCAGTTTGAATATTTGCAACACGTTGTTCGTCTATTGAGGTTCACACATCCCAAATTAGTAAGTTTCTTCACATTCGCGATGGTCGGCTTGTCCGGAGCGGTTGTTTACCTTGCTGCTTTAAATCTTATTACACCTTTGTTTAATACTAGTTGGCATGGAATTGCTCTTGCTGTCTGGATTGCTATGTCTTGGAACTTCCTCTGGGACAGGAAGTATGCCTTCTGGTACTCGAGAAAAAATATCCTTGCTCAATATTTTGGTTTTGTCGGAGTTTGCTCTGTTGGTGTACTTGTAAATTTCTTCATTACGAAAACTCTCGCTGAGTCAAACGCTATCACTTACTCTGGTTTAATTGGAGTAGTGGTGGGTTCTACTATCGGTATTGCATTTAACTTTCTTGTCTCTAGATTACTTGTTTTTAAATAAACAAACCCGTTACTTTTAAGTGACTGTTACTTTCGCTAAATTAATTCGACTCTGAGCCGAATTAATTTATTTTGATAGTTCTATGCCAGTGAAGCTTTTTTTGTTAGACGAAATTTGTTTAGGAGTCCCACTTGCAACAACGAAACCACCAGAATCTCCACCTTCAGGGCCTAAGTCAATAATCCAGTCAGCGCATTTTATTACATCCATATTGTGTTCGATTACAACTACTGAATTTCCAATACTAACAAGTCGTTGGATAACCTCTATAAGTTTTTGGATGTCTGCAAAATGCAAGCCAGTGGTTGGCTCGTCTAAGATGTATAGGGTGTGGTTGTTAGTTTTTAATCCAAGTTCGCTTGCAAGTTTGACTCTTTGAGCTTCACCACCAGATAGAGTAGTGGAGGGTTGGCCTAGTGTTAAATAACCAAGCCCAACATCAATTAAACACTGAAGCATTCTCTCTATTTTTTTGTGGTTGGCAAAAATGCTTAATGCATCTTCAATAGTAGAATTCAAAATATCGCTAATGGTATAGCCGCGCCATTTTATTTCTAGAGTTTCAGAGTTATACCTTCTGCCGTCACATTCTTCACAAGTGACAAATGCGTCAGGCAAAAAATGCATCTCAATTCGCTTTACGCCTTGTCCTTGGCATGATTCACACCTTCCGCCTTTTACGTTAAAACTAAATCTCCCTTGCTTGTAGCCACGTATTTTCGATTCTCTTGTTTGTGAAAACAAAGCGCGAATACCATCAAATATCCCTGTATAAGTCGCTGGGTTAGATCTCGGAGTTCTTCCGATTGGAGATTGGTTCACTTCAATTAGGCGGTCAATCTTAGAGGTATTTGTTATTGACTTGCAAAGACCAGTTGGAATCTTTTTCTTTTGCAATTTACATTTAACGCCCTCTAAAAGTACCCCATTAACTAGGGATGATTTGCCACTTCCGGAAACTCCAGTGACGCAAGTTAGAATCCCTAATGGAATCTCTACTGAGATTTCTTTAAGGTTGTTTTTACGAGCATCAAGTATGTTGATAGATTCAGTACTAGTTCTAAGTTCGATTGGTGGTTCTATACATAACTTTTTAGCAAGGTATTTCCCCGTTATTGAGCGGTTGTTGTTCTGTAGAGTCGTAACTGTACCTTGAGCAATTATTTCTCCTCCGTGTATTCCCGCCAACGGTCCAACATCAATAAGATGATCAGCGTTTCTTATCAATTCCTCATCATGTTCAACGATAAGTACCGTATTCCCTATATCTGTGAGATGACTAAGAGTTGCAAGTAATCTTTTTGTATCTCTAGCGTGCAGTCCAATTGTTGGTTCATCAAGAACGTAGCAAACTCCTACCAGACCAGAGCCAACTTGAGTTGCAAGTCGAATGCGCTGCGCTTCGCCTCCCGAAAGTGAACCACTAGTACGGTCAAGTGAGAGGTAGTCAAGCCCAACCGAAACTAAAAAGGTTAAGCGATTATAAATTTCCCTGATGACTGGTTCCGCAATCCTCTCTAATTCTGAATTAAGTTTTAAGTGTTGTAATCTTTGATGCAAATAACCAATGGTCATAGATGTAAGTTCGGAGATTGAATGTTGGCCTTTATCAGATTCAATAGAAACTGAACGCGCTTCAACTCTGATACGTTCTCCTCTACACTCAGGGCAAACCTGCTTTGCCATATACCCCATTAGCCAACTTCTAACATTGTCGGATTCGGTAATTTTGAAACGCTTCTCCAGTACTGGTATAACGCCAGTGAACCTAGTACGGGATCCTTTTTTTGAGCCACCATAAAGTAGTAACTTTTTATTCCCTTTAGAGAGCGAAGAATAAGAAGAGGTTTTCTCTACTTTTACCATTTCACAGAATTTGCGCAATTGCCTTCCGTACTTTCTTCTCACTGCAGGTCCGGCTTTATGCCAAGGCGCAATAGCACCTTTCGTAATTGGCAAACTTTCATCAGGGACTATCTGGTTTGGATCAAATTCGTGTACCTTCCCAAGACCATCGCAACGTTTGCATGCACCAAAATGTGAGTTAAATGAGAATAAACGTGGTTCTAACTCGGAAATGCTGCATTGTGGATGATCTGGGCAAGCGAAATGTTCGCTGTACCTCTGTTCCACCCACTCCCCATTTGATTCAGATAAAACGATGATAGAGCCAGAACTCAACTTAGCGGTGATTTCGACTGAGTCAGCAATTCTCTCTCTAAGATCAGGGCCTGCAACTAAACGGTCAACTACCGCTTCGATTGTATTCATCTCATAACGGCCTAAACTAAGCGGGTTCTCGCTTTCGTCAATCAGAATCTCGCGTAGATCTACTATCTTTCCGTTTACTCTCGCTCTTACGAATCCTTGACTTCGTAAATCCTCTAAGACATCTCGATGATATCCCTTTTTGCCAACAACAACTGGTGCACAAATAAGCAACTTAGTGCCTTCAGGAATTTCTGCAATAGTATTTATGATTTGGGTTATCGTTGTTGACTCAATTACTTTTCCGCAAACCTTTCCTTTTTTATTCGTGTGCCAACAGTGTGGCGTCCCGCATCTTGCCATCAACAAACGAAGGTAATCATAAATTTCAGTTGTTGTTGCAACAGTAGACCTAGGATTGTGGCTTGCTGACCTTTGCGCAATTGCTATTGTCGGTGGAAGACCTTCAATCGATTCAACATCTGGCTTATTCATTTGAGTGAGAAATTGGCGAGCGTACGAACTCAACGATTCCATATATTTGCGTTGGCCTTCAGCAAAAATTGTTTCAAAAGCAAGAGAACTTTTTCCTGAACCAGAAACTCCAGTGATGACAACGAGATTGTCTCTTGGAATACTCACATCAATGTTCTTAAGATTATGTTCGTTCGCTCCTGAAATTTGAATAGATTTCAAAACCTTGGACATAATTTACATAACTTCTTTTCTTTGGAACATGACAATCCCGATTGCGGTAAACGCAATTATGTAAATCCCCCCATATAAAGAAGTTCTAACGAGATATCTATTAGGAATTACGTTTTCTTGAGTCAACGCATCAACTAACCAAAGAACTTGAAAATTTGGAACTACTGAACTGCCAGCGTTGTAAGCAAGCCAAGCAGGGTACTCCCAGCCGTTTGAAAAGGAAGTTAGCGATGCACCTTCAACAATTTGTAAATGCTCTGTAACTACTTCTTCAATGTCGCCGTTGGTTTTTTGCATAATCCTAATTTCTTCAACGGTTTCAGAAGAGCCAGCTAGCGCGGCTCTGTCTAACCAGATCTGTTCTAGGTTATGAATTGGTTTACTAAACCAAGCATCGGACATCATCCCTAGAAAGAAAATCAATAGGGTTGCGATTAACGTTCCAATTTGGCTAAGTCGTGTTGAAAGGGCAGTTGCAATGCTTCCAAGAATAAGGACAGAGATGACAATTGAAATAATTGCTTTCCAAATGTCTGGTTTAAATGTAGTCCAAATCGGTTGAGATGAAAAGTCGGGCTTAAAGTTTAGAACTAATATGTATGTAATCAAAAGGAGCGGAGTAGCAACGCAAATCCAAGTGCTAGAGAAAACAAAACCATAGAAATAGTTACACCAAGTCGCAACAACGGTACTAATTAAATAACACAAGAAGCCAAATACAAGTACTGGCAAATGAATTGGAACCCTCACTGTTTGAAAGACCTCTTGTTGTTCAACAAGTAGAAAAACTAGCGCAACGTAAAAAGTTGCAAGAGAGATAGCAAGTGCAGCACCAAGGTACTTGCCAATCACAAATTGAGGTCTTCCAACGGGTTTAGAGACAACAGTTAACGTTGTTTTATTCCTTATTTCTTGCCCCAATACGGTGCTTGAGACAAATACTGCAAGCAGCATCCCAATCATAAAGACAGTAGCGAGCCCAATATCTAGGAGCATTCTTTGGTCATTCTCCATCGTAAATGCAGATAGAGGGCTTGATAGAATAAGCAATAGGGTGGCTGCAAGCACTAAAATAAGTACAATTGGCTGCCTTATGCTCTCAAAAAAGGCGTTTCTAGCTATCGTGAAAATCTGTGTAAACATGGATTTAGGGAGTAAGAAGTGGGCAGGGTATGTGAAATCATGATAATCTGCCGA
>CAZLCM010000044.1:0-8484 GCA_964558055.1 uncultured Isosphaeraceae bacterium
AATTGGCTCAAAAACGTTTCGTTGGAATCTTGGTTGGGCATACGAGATTGTAGCATGGAGTGTACTCAGTTCAACCGTTATTTGCCAAAATTCGGTGACTGTCACAAAAGTGACAGTCACAATTCTGGGTGTCCCCAAAGTGACAGTCACAAATGTGACTGTCACTTTTGTACTATAGGGGTATGAAAAGACGAGTGATTGCAGCTATTCCTGCGAGGATTGATTCATCGAGGTTTCCAGCAAAAATGATTGCCGATGAAACCGGAAAACCGCTGATTCAATACGCATGGGAGGTTGCAAATGCAGCCAAAACTGTCTCAGATGTGTTCATTGCAACCGATTCCGATGAAATTGCAATGAGATGCAGGGAGTTTGGTGCGAAAGTCATCATGACAGGAGAACATCCAAATGGTACGAGCCGAATAGCAGAAGCGGTGCGTGACATTTCCTGTGATGTGGTTGTGAATATGCAAGGGGATGAGCCGGAATTAGAACCGAGTGTGATTGATGCTGCAGTTGAGGTTCTTGGAGAAAGTGTGATGGCAACCGCTGCTTGCTCATTGCAGGAAGATGAGTTTGCAAATGAAAACGTCGTCAAGGCAATTGTAGAAAATGGTCGTGCTATCGATTTTACGAGGGGGGCGGCTGAAGGCTCACTGCGGCATATTGGCTTGTATGTTTATCAGCCAGAATTTTTACAAACATACGTTGAAATGCAGCCCACCGAGAATGAAATTAATCGGCGCCTTGAACAAATGCGGGCAATTGATAATGGTTTTTCTATTGCAGTTGCCCAAGTGCAACCTCAACCGAGTGGTATTGACACTAGAGCGCAGTACGACGAATTTGTTGCACGCGTAACGAACTAATTATCCCTAAGGTCAACGCCTCCGCTGGCACTATTATTAACCGCGGGTTAATTAATCGAGTTCTTTGACTAAATCATCTAGGTTTCGACGGCACTCGCGTATGTCTCTGTAGGAGATATCTTTTCGAGCGATACTAGAGCATATATCCATTGCTTCGCGAGCGAGGTCGATGTTTTCATCATTTTTTGCTTTAGCAGCAAGCGATTTCATTAAGTCGTACCTAAGAGATAACTCTAGATCGGTATCCCCACCAGCAAGTGCTTTGATTGACTCTTTGAATTCGCCGATTGCTTCAGAGTGCCAACCTTCAGTTGCAAAGCATCGACCAAGTTCTTGTCCCGCTTGAACTCGTAATCGTGGTTCGTCTTTGGCTTTTTGGAAACATTCCATAGCGAGGTTAAGATCGCCCTCTTCAGCGGCAAGTTCACCCAAACTAAAACGAATTTTTCGATCAGTTGGGTACTTTTGTGATCTCTCTTGGTACTCTTGTTTTTTGAAACTTAGAAGTTCTGCTTTGGCTGCAGAGTGTTTTTCTTGTAAATCATCAGATGGATTTACAGAAAGTTGCTCGGTCATCTTCTGAAGTTGTTTTTCGGCAAGAGAAATTTTGATGTCAGCCGCTTCCATTCTAAAACGGTACTGTTTGGTTGTTTTGTAACCATGCATTAAGACCTGGAAGGCGAGTTTGATCGATTCTGGAGTATCTATTTTTTTCAATATTTTTGCATAAGATGAAACAGCATCTGGAGAGTCAGGATTTTCTTCAAAATCCTTTTTTGCTCTCGCTTCTTTTCGTTCATCACTTCCAGCCGAGCCAGCGAGCGATTCATCCTCTTCAAGTTCTCTTTGTTTGTCTATATCTTTTACGAATTTTCGAAATCCACCTTCCTCAGCACCAATGTCACCATAACCCCCTTGGCTCATTGCTCGTTCTGCAGAAAGTTCGTTCAACTCTCTCTCAAGAACAGCGTCATCGGGTTTTGATGCGAGCGCGGCTTGGCCAACCTTGATGGCTTGGTCCCATGCTCCTGTTGATTTAAACAAGTGCATAAGTGACTTTAACTCTTTGTTACTGAGTTCCTTCCCATCTTTTGAAGATAGGGAAATAATGGTATCAGCCATTGCTGTGCCAAAAGCGTTTTGCTCTGCTGAAACGGCCGCGGTTATGGCTTTGATTCCATGTTTTGGATTCATGACGTCGTGCCACCAAACAAACAAAGCAGTCACGAACTTTTCTACTTTTGAATCACCTTCGATTTGTTTAATCTGCTTTCCAGACGCCCTCGCTCCACCGTCGTTGTAATATTCGGTTGCAATTTGGAGCACTTCTTTATGAACTTCTATATCGCGTGGGTCTAACTTAAAACCATTAGTAAAAAAAGCGAAGGCCGATACGTAATTCCCGCTATCCGCCATTTGGCGTGCTCTTTCGAACCAAGCATTGGCTTGTTCTGGGTCCGGTACAAAGACCTCGACGTCGTCAGATTTTTTTCCAAATAGTGCCATAAAGAGGTGAACCCCGAAGGGTACGCATATTCTACCGTCTGGACAACACCTGCGGTAGAATGTTTTACATGACAGTAGACCCAAATTCCTTGATCCTTTCTATACACCCTGATCCTATTCTCAGGAGAATAGGCGAGGAGGTTGACCCAAAAGACGAGAATGTTCAAGCAGTAGCCAAACGAATGATTGAGATTATGTTTGAGCACAGTGGTATTGGTCTAGCAGCACCACAGGTCGGGCTCCCTTGGCGGGTTTTTGTAACACGAAACCCAGAAGATGAGGAATGCGCGGTTGTTTGGATTAATCCAGAATTAGAAGTACTCTCTGAAGAGATTGAATCAGAGGAGGAGGGGTGCCTGAGTTTGCCCGAGATTCGAGGGGATATTAGAAGACCAAACGCAATTAGAATTACAGGGCACGATATTCAAGGAAATAAAGTATCGGCGGAGAGTGGGGACTTCATTGCTCGTGTCTGGCAGCATGAAAATGACCATCTCGACGGGATTCTCATCATCGATAAGATGTCAACAATGGATAAACTTGTAAACCGCAAACTTATTAGAAATCTCGAGCGCGTTCGATGAGGATTGTCTATCTCGGATCTGGCGCTTTTGGCTTGCCTACGTTGAAGCAACTTGCAAAGTCGCACGAAATCGTTGGAGTTGTAACTGCTCTAGATAAAACAGCAGGGCGAAACCGTAAACCGACTCCAACGCCGATTGGAATTTGGGCTAGTGAACAGGGTTTGCCATTACTTAAAACTGATAACGTAAATGACTCCGAGATTGAAACTCAAATTACTGACATGAATCCAGATGCGATGGTCGTAATTGCGTTTGGTCAAAAATTATCTCAATCATTAATCAGCAAACAAAGAACAATGAATTTGCACGCATCTCTTCTTCCTAGGTGGCGGGGGGCTGCACCGATTAACGCTGCTGTGATTCACGGCGATAGTAGTTCAGGAGTTAGCGTAATTACATTGGCTGAGAAAATGGATGCTGGGCTTATTCTTGGACAGTCCTCGATTGAAATTGGTGCCGACGAGACCGCAGGGGAACTTCACGATCGTTTGTCGCAACTTGGGCCTAAACTTATTTTAGAGGTGCTCGAATCTGAAAGAGAAGGTGATGTTCAAGATGAATCTTTGGTGACTTATGCCCCCAAGCTCTCACGTTCTGACGCATCGGTAGATTTATCACAAGATGCTGAAACAATTGCAAATACAATTCGTGGATTGTCTCCGTGGCCTTGTTGTCACCTTATTATTTCTGGTGTTGATTGCAAGATTTTAAATGCAATTGCCAAGAACAGTGAGGGCTCGACAGGTGAGGTATTAGAAGATGGAACGATTGCAGTTGGGAAAGGAAGCATAGAAATTCTAGAATTGAAACCCGCAGGAAGTAGAGCAATGTCTTGGAAAGATTTTTGTAACGGCAGGGGTATTTCGACTGGAGATAAATGCGTGGTGCAAGAGTGAATATTAGAAATATGGCTCTAACTTTGTGGGATGTCCTAAAGCCAGTTGAGCAGGAGCAAGTTGTAGTTGCTAAGAGAAGGCGACCAATTCAGGTAAAGTACGACGCCGTTGTTGATAAGATGAAAGAGACATACGGTTTCAGGGTTCGCAAATGGCGAACTTCTATGAGCGGTTGCGCTTGGGAATTGAAAGATAAACAGGGGAATGTTTTTCGAATGCTAGAGTCGCCCTACCCAAAGGGCCCAATGAGTTGCGCAATTTTCTTGCACGAAGTTGGTCATCATGCAATTGGCTTTAATACATATAAGCCAAGATGCCTTGAAGAATTTTATGCGTGGGAATGGTCTTTACAAGCAATGAAAGTAAACGATATTCGAATTACTGAGAACGTTTTGAAACGAAGAGACAATTCGCTCTCTTATGCAGTTGCCAAGGCACTTAGAAGAGGGTTGAAACGAGTTCCTGTTGAACTCGAGCCATATATCCCAAAGCAATATAAGGTGGCGTCGTGAATGCATCGATAAGGGTTGAAGATCTTGAGTACAACTTGCCAGAGGGAATGATTGCCACGCATCCCGTTTCGCCACGCTCAAGTGCTAAGTTATTAGTTGTTGAAGGTGAGAAATATCTACACAAACAAGTTCATGATTTGCCAATCATCTTGCCACCAAATGCTTTGCTCGTTGTAAATGAAACAGCGGTTCTTCCTGCTAGATTTGTGGCAAAGAAAGCAGAGACGGGCGGACGAGTTGAGGGGCTCTTTTTAAGGGAAAAAGAGGGAAACTGGGAGGTAATGCTTAAGAGCAATGGAAAACTTCGAGAAGGTGTTGTTCTAGAATTTAATAGCGGTGAAAAATTAACACTACAAAACCGAACTGGGAAACACTGGATTTGCTCATGTACTGATGAGAGAAAAGCTAGCGAGGTTTTGGAAGAGGTTGGTATAACACCCGTTCCTCCTTATATTTTAGGTGCTAGGGGTGCTGTTTCATTTGATGATGAGATAGACCAAGAGTCCTACCAGACGGTATATGCCGATGCTAGCAAGAACAAATCAGTTGCGGCTCCTACTGCTGGACTTCATTTTGACGCAGAGTTGCTCAATTCTCTAGACAAAGTTGGTATCGAACGTGTTCCTGTAACCCTTCATGTTGGTGCAGGCACGTTTAAGGGAATCGAAACACCAACAATTGAAGAACATGTAATGCATGAAGAACCATGGCAAGTTGGGCAAACTACTCTTGACTCAATTGCAAAGGCGAAGTGCGATGGGCGGAAAGTTATTGCGGTTGGTACAACATCTGTGCGGACTCTTGAATCATTGCCTCCTGTTGAACTTTGGCCCTCTAGCGGTGGTTTATCTGGTGTGACGGACTTAATGATTTCACCGCCATACGATTTCAAGTTGGTTGACGGAATGTTGACCAATTTTCATTTGCCAAAATCAACCCTTCTTGCCTTAGTTGCTTCTATGATTGGCATCGACCGGCTTAAATTGGCATACTCCGAAGCAATTGCTGAAAAATATCGTTTCTACAGTTATGGTGATGCCATGTTTTTTCTTTCACAGTAGGCCGAATTGTAGTATCCTGTTAGTGCACGGATGCACACGCTTAAGAAATTAATCGAAGGACTCGATGTACGGATGGAAGGCAAACAGTTTGCCTTGCCCGTGACAAGTGTAGTCCAACATTCACAACGAGTTACAAAGGGTTCTCTATTCATCGCAAGAAGCGGTGTACGAAGAGATGGTGCAGCATTCATTGATGACGCTATTTCAAATGGAGCTGTTGGTATTGTTTGTACTCCCGAAGTTTCAATGTCTTTGCAACATAAAGATATTGCAGTTGTTGAAACTTGTGACCCTTGTAAAGTGGGGTCTTTAATTGCTGAACGGTTTCATGGGAATCCATCTAGCAAGTTAAAGTTGATTGGCGTGACCGGCACAAACGGGAAAACAACTATTGCATGGTTGATTCGTCATCTGCTTTCAAGTGCAGGTGTTAAGTGTGGCATGCTTGGTACGATCGTTTGCGATGATGGTTTAACATCAAAAGAATCGACTTTGACTACACCTAGTTTTTGTGACATCGGTTCTATTCTTCACTCGATGGTTGACAATGGTTGCAAAGCAGCAGTGATGGAATGCTCAAGCCATGCCCTTGATCAAGGACGAGTTGCTGCATTGGATTTTGACATTGGCGTATTTACAAATCTGTCGGGTGACCACTTGGATTATCATGGCTCTGCGGATTCTTATTTGCAAGCAAAAATGAAACTCTTTGATTCTGTTTCGGGAAGCGCAGTAATTAATATGGACGATCCTGTCAGTTGGACAGTTGCTGATTACGCTAAAGTAAAAGTCATTGCTTGCAGAACAGATAGTGATGCAGCGGCAGCGTGGGTTGAAATCGTAGAAGAAAAAATAGACGGTTCACTAATTAAGTTACACGGTCCATGGGGGATCATCGAAATTCTTTTACCATTGATTGGTCGGCACAATGCAACTAATGCGTTGCAAGCGACTGTGGTTGCCCATGAATTAGGTATTCCAAAGGAAATAATTCAAACATCGCTTGAATGTGCTCCATCACCTCCGGGGCGATTAGAGCGAGTGCCAGTTAGCAATCAAGCAGTTTTTGTGGACTTTGCACATACTGATGATGCTCTTGAACAAATGCTATGGTCAGTACGGAATGTGCTTCCAGAAGGTGGGAAGTTGCATGTTGTGTTTGGATGTGGTGGAGATAGAGATGTATCAAAGAGACCAAGAATGGGTCGAATCGCCTCGACAGTTGGAGATGCTGCTTACGCAACAAGCGATAATCCAAGAAGCGAAGATCCAGAACTTATATTGGATCAAGTTCTTGCGGGTGTTCCAAAAGATAGAGAATCGATGACTCGTAGAATTGCAGATCGCAAAACTGCTATTCAGACAGCCATTTCGTCTGCATCTGAATGCGACATTGTAGTGATTGCTGGCAAGGGTCATGAGAAAAACCAGATTCTAAAAGACAAAGTAATACCTTTTGATGATGTGAAAATTGCTGAAGAAGTTATTCTTGCTAAAGGTACTGAAAAGTGAGTTTTACATCACAAAAATTAGCACAATATGTAGACGGGGAACTACATGGGGATTCGACTGTACTTTGTTGTGGAGCAGAAATCGATACAAGACGTTCTCTGCTTGGAAAAGTTTTCTTTGCTTTACAAGGCGATAACGCTGACGGGCATGAGTTTGTTGACGCTGCAGTTTTAGGAGGTTGCAGCGCAGTTGTCGTTGAGAGACATTTGAACCTTCCTGTTCCTGTAATAATTGTAGATAACGCAAGAATTGCCTTGTTTAAACTTGCAAAGGAACGACGAGAAGAAATTGATTTTGATTCCGTTGTCGCAGTGACTGGATCGGTTGGCAAGACAACAACAAAAGACATACTTTCTGCTTTGCTGGGCAAAGGGGCGACAGTATCAATAAAGAGTTTTAACAATGATTTGGGAGTTCCATTGACAATTCTTGATGCAGAACAGTCAAACTATCTAGTTACAGAAATTGGAGCTAACGATGTAGGGGAGATTGAACCACTTGCAAATTTAGTGAAGCCAGACATTGCTATTTTAACTTCGGTTGAGAAAGCACACCTAGAGGGTTTTGGAACTAAAGATATTGTTCTTAAAGAAAAATCGAAATTGTTATCGTCCGTTCATGAAGGAGGATATGTAATAGTTCCAGACACAATAGACATTTCCTCTCTTTCTTTTCTTGGCAAGGTTATTAAGGTTGGCAAGTCAGACTCGGCTGATTTTAAAATTGTGACTGGGCTCAACGAAGAAGGATTTGCAACTTTGGAAATGGAAGGTAGGCAAGTTTCGTTGTCATTGCTAGGCGAACATAATGCTATGAACGCAGCGCTTGCAATAGTTGCGTCGAGTTTTGCTATCAAGGAAGCGTCAATTTACTCCTTGCTTGAACTTGCAAGCCGGGTCTGCCCTACTGACGGACGTCTTAGAAAAATTGAAGTTGGCGGGGTTACTTTTATAGATGATTCGTACAATGCAAACCCAGCTTCTATTCGTGCAGCTTTAAAATTGTTTTCAACGTTCAATGCGACTCGTAAAGTTCTTATTCTTGGCGATATGCTCGAACTAGGTAAAATGTCTAAAGAAGAACATCGCTTGCTTGGGCCAATTATCGAACAAGTTGGAGTGGACTTAGTTGTCCTTGTCGGGGCGGGGATGGAATCAGTCGAAGGAGATTTTTCAGCGATACGTATTCAAGAAGCAAGTGATCTTGATAGTGTTGTTTCTTTGCTTCAACAAGAAGACCTTGTGC
The DNA here is from genome assembly GCA_964558055.1 of uncultured Isosphaeraceae bacterium. Classification (GTDB taxonomy): domain Bacteria; phylum Planctomycetota; class Phycisphaerae; order Phycisphaerales; family SM1A02. Next base: position 8,186 of record CAZLCM010000044.1, read on the forward strand.
TACTCAAAGGCTCAAGAGGTTTAAGGCTGGAGCGGATTATTGATTCTTTGCGCCAAACGAAAGTTTTAGAACACTAGACGGCGATATACAAGATACATGCTTTTTAATTTATTGCAATCGATGGATGAGTGGCTAGACAGCGCTGGAATGTATTCGTTTTTGCAGGTTCTATATCAGAGAGAGTTTCGCGCTTTTACCGCAGTAGTGGTCGCTTTTTTTATTTTGATTATATTTGGTAAAACACTAAATAGAATTATCATTAAAATGAAAAATGGAGATCAAGCTAATTTTAATAATTA
>CAZLCM010000045.1:0-8431 GCA_964558055.1 uncultured Isosphaeraceae bacterium
TGGTTATTAACGAAACATCTGCAAGACGTTGCACTAATATGGAAAGTACACCCCACTCATTGGAATCCACAACTGCCATTAATCTTTGAGCAACCTCATATTGAATAGTTATAAATTGCCCAAGGCAATTTGGATGGTTCGTAAGTAAGTCAACAATTAGCGGGCTAGCAATTTGATATGGTAAGTTTGCTACGAGTTTCCATTCTCTATTTTCCAGTTTTGTAGTGATCTCGGTGTTCAAATGCTTTTTCTTTAAGCAATCACCATGAACAAGGGTAATTCTCTCCCCGAACTTATCTTGCAACAGTGAGGTTAACCCCTTATCAAGTTCACAAGCAATCACATTGCATCCCCTTTCAATTAGTTCTTCCGTGAGAGTACCTGTTCCTGCCCCGACCTCTAGTACAGTGTCGCCTTCCTTTACGCCTGATGCATCAACTAATTTGTTAAGGATGTTGTGGTCGTGTAAAAAATTTTGTCCGAGACGATGCAGCGGCGAAAGACCGTATTCTTGCAACATCGATCTTATTTCACTTAAGGTTTGCAGAGTTATGCCTTCCCGAGATATTCACCACTCTCGGTATTAATTTTGACTACTTGTCCAATTTCAATAAATGGAGGAACTCGAACCCTAGCACCCGTTTCGACAGTTGCTTCTTTCAACTGGTTTGTCGCAGTTGCTGCTTTTGCTTGGTCAGTTGTTTCAGTTATCTCTAGTTCAACTGATGCGGGCATTTCAATACCAAGAGCATTACCATCAAACATAAGTACGAGGACTTCTAGTCCATCTTTCAGCCATTGACTCTGATCCCTTTCGATTACATCACTTCCAATTTCTAGTTGATCGTATGTTTCGTTATCCATAAACACCCAAGGACCAAGACCCTGCCCGCTATTGTCATACAAGAACTGCATCGGTCTTCTATCAATGTTAACTGCCTCGACCTTGTCTGCAGAATTGAATCGATTTACTTTTATAGTACCTGTTTCGACTGCTTTCATTTTTGCCTGTACGTATGCAGGTCCCTTGCCCGGCTTGACGTGGTCAGTTCCTAGAACAACTTGCAATTTACCATCGTAAATTAACGCTTGCCCACGACGTAGTTCTGATGCTTTGATTGTCATGTTACTTATCCTTATTTAGTGCGCGACCGCTTCGGCCCTAACTTCTCGCAAAACTGTAACTTTAATCTCACCCGGAAACGTCATTTCTTCTTCAATCCTAGCAGCAATTCGCTTGGACATCGCAAATGCTTCACCGTCTGATATTGACTTTGCATCAACGATAACTCGTACTTCTCGACCTGCTTGAATAGCGTGTGATTCCGAAACACCCTTTTGCTCTTTTGCAAGCGACTCAAGTTGTTCGAGGCGTTTTACATACATTTCCATCGACTCTCTTCGGGCTCCAGGGCGAGCGCTGCTTATTGCATCTGCTGCCATCACAATTGGTGTGTATGGAGTTGTCGATGGAATATCACCGTGGTGACCAGCGATGGCATTGAGTACGGCCTCGGCTTTCTCTCCAAACTTTCTACAGAAATCCATTCCGATTTGAGGGTGAGTCCCTTCAATGTCATGGTCCATCGCCTTACCAATGTCGTGTAAAAATCCACAACGCCTTGCGAGTTCTCCATCAAGCCCAAGTTCATCAGCAATAACTTGGCAAAGAAATGCCACTTCAACTGAATGTCGCAATACATTTTGACCGTAACTGGTTCTAAAGTGCATCTTGCCCGCTGCCTCAACAATTTTTGGGTGGAGTCCTCTGATGTTTGTTTCAATTACAGCGTCATTACCCGATTGGATAATTTTCTCTTGTATATCTGACTTGATGTTTTCTACAACTTCTTCAATTCGAGATGGATGTACTCTTCCATCAGAGACCAACTTTTCCAATGCTTTTCCAGCAATCGCACGTCGTATGGGATCAAAACAAGAAACAGAAATAATTCCTGGAGTGTCATCTATGAGTATATCTACTCCGGTTGCTTGTTCAAGAGCTCGTATGTTGCGACCCTCTCTCCCAATAACACGACCTTTCATATCATCGGACGGGATTCTTACAGCACGAACAGTTGACTCAGCAACATGCTCGGATGCATATCGTTGAATTGCTTGCAATGTGATCTCGCGGCTCTTTCCACGGGCTTTTTCTGATGCTTCGTCTACAATTAGTTGCATCAGTTCATTTGCTTCATGCTCAGCATCGTGACGTACTTCGTCCAATATCTGTACTCTTGCTTGGTCCGAGGACATTCCTGAAACCTCTTCAAGTCTTGATCTCAACGTGTTACGCTCAGACAAAAATGCTTCTCTATCCGATTCAAGTTCTTCTGTTTGTTGGTCTATTTCAACACGAATATTGTCCAATTTTTCTTGACGTTCTGTTAATTGGTTCATCATTTTCTCAAGACCTTCTTCACGTTTTACCAACCGTGCTTGGTCTTGTTTTATTTCTTTTTGTGCATCAGAAACCTCAGATTCAATCTCCTTGAGTCGTTGTTTTGATTCGCGCTCTGCAGCTAGTTCAATCTTTTGTTTTATCGCTTCCCCCTCTTTTTCAGCTGAGGTCAACATCTGAGATGCCTCTCGCTTAGCGAGGCGAAGTGTCCCCCCAGTAATTGTCCTAAGTGCAAACCATCCAAGCGCAGCCCCAACTATTAAACTTCCAATTCCAATGGCTATGTAAATAAACATAATATATCTGTAGGTACAACTACAGCCCTTAAGGCGTGATAGCCAACAGAATATGGATATTCACCAATCGCATCACTCGCATTAAATGCGAGTCGAACAAATCACTGATTGTCGAGCAGAAAAATACTTGCTCAAAATCCTAAATCAATCTATCAGCCACTTAATTCCATCGGGAACAAGCCCTGAATTGGCTGCCAGCAAGAAAGCCGGTACGATCGGTCTCCATGGATTCGGTTGACCGAGAAAACTTTGTTACGTGGAACGTTCCGACGTAACATCTGTAAGCGTATAGTATTCCACGTAAGAGCCATGCCGTCAAGCGGGTTCATTGAAACTTACCACCTATGCCACGATTTCTACACTGGTTTTTACGATTTAGCATTTTTAACCCAATTTGTTTAAGGTTAGTGGGTAGCGCGTCAAGAAGGAAGAAAGATTTATTCCTTCGGTCTGGTTACGTAGCAATACTAGCAACAGGACTAGTTTTGGGTCTTTTAATAATTACAGCATCAGGAAGATTTTCTCTTCGTGATTTAGCCGCAGGAAGTGCAAACATATTTGTCAACCTTTCGGTGTTGCAACTCATCTTAATTTGCCTACTGACGCCTCTCTTCATGGCAAGTGCAATAACAAAAGAGGCAGACCCAAAAACTTGGGACATCTTACTTTCGACCCCTCTTTCTCCTCTCCAAATTGTTCTTGGAAATTTATTTGGTCGGTTGTTCTTCATTGCTGCATTGATTCTAGGAGCAATGCCATTGATGATTATCACACAGTTCTTTGGGGGTGTTCCTCTTGACACGATACTACTCACACAGTTAGTTGCATTCTGTCTTGCGTTGCTTATCGGTGCAGCCGCAATTGCAATGAGTGTTACTCGAACAGCAGGTCGCAAGGCGGCTGTAAGTTTCTTTGTTATAACCGTTTTGTATCTTCTTGTAACTTACATTCTAGATAGTTCCATGAGAACTCCAGTTTCAATTGGTTCTAGCGCTAACTGGACAACTGTGGTTACACCTTTCAATCCGTTCTTAGTGCTTGAAGCCCTGCTCCAACCTTCAAGATATGTAACACCAACATCAACTGCCCTTCCATGGCCTTTTGGCTGGGGAATCATGAATCCAGTCGCAACATGGTGTTGGTTTACGATGATTTTGAGTGGTATCACAATCATTTGGTCATCCACACAAGTTCGGAAACTTGGGCAAAGCAAGGTGGCAAAAGAAAACTGGTGGAAACGGCTCTTTACCCAATCAACAAATGAACGTGAATCATTTGTCGTTACGGGCAATCCAATCTCTTGGAGAGAACGAGTTACGAGACACCGCAACATTGGTTCACTATTAGGTAGATGGGGGTTCGTCAGCGTTTTTACTCTTGCTCTAATTATATTGTCTACTCTTTACTTTACTCGTTCACTTTCTCCAGAATCATTTAGAACAGCAATTCTATATTTAGTATGCGGAGAATTGTTAATCGTCACCTTTTTCGCAATTACTATTTCAGCATCAGCAATTTCAAAAGAAAGAGAAGACGGTTCGCTTGATTTGTTACTTACAACTTCAATAACTCCAAAAATGTATTTAAGCGGAAAACTCCGAGGACTTGTATTGCACATCTTGCCGATGGTTCTCGTCCCCTGCATAACCATGATGACTGTTGGTGGAATTGTATTAATCGATCCTGAAGGAGCCGTTGTCGGTGATAAACTTTTAGCGCGAAATCAAAATGCAGATTCGCTAGTGATTCCTCTTGCTCTATATATTCCTGCTTTACTCACTCCAGTAGTAATCATTCCGTACATCTGGTTTTGTACTACCCTTGGTTTACTCTGGTCAATGCGATCTAGGGGCTCAGTTGGATCTATTGTCACAACATTGATATTAGTTTTGATTGTTACTGGCGGTCTTGGTGTTTGCTTGTTACCCAGCAGCAATTTAGGTGTTGCTGGTAGTCTCTTTGCCGCTCTATCTCCAATTAATTTTGTTTTTGCAACAATGTCAACTGTGCAAACACTACCTGCAATCCTTAATGGTGGTGTGTTTGGAGCAAATGTATATCTTGGATTTGCTTCTCTAATCTCTGGAGGTGTTTGGATGCTTGTAAGTTTCGGATTACTTCGAAGCATGGCATCATCCTTCGTAGTCACTGTTCGCCGCCTCGCCGGCTTCAATTAGAAAAACGACCCGCGGGATTGTTTTTTTAATAGCCGCCGCTACGCATTATGTTTAAACTATCTGGGAAGGGATATGTCGCAAAAACACCCGTTGGAGCAAGTTCCCACATCCGTACTGATGGGTAAACATCTCCTCGATATCCAGATTTGTAAATTGTTGCCAAAACGGACTCAAAACTAGGTTCATTTCCTTCGCTGTCTACGAGCCTGTTAGATTTTGCCCCAAGAAAACTCACGCTAGCACACGGCATTCTGTCCCAACGAGTTTCTATCATCTCTGCAACTTTAATGAATCCAGTATGTAAATCATCAAGAGTGTATGCATCACGATTCAACGGTCTGAGTAGTGCAAAAACCTTGACATCATCCATGTCATACTTAAGTACGAGAACTTTGTCAGGCGAAAGTTCTGCGTAACCGCGAGCATACTTCGTAATACTTTCGTTATCCCACTGGCTCGTTGGTAACATTTCGCCAAGGGCGCTGATGATTCCGTGGCTGTTATCAACTGGATTTACTCCACAAACAAGTGTTCGGTACCTTCTCGTCATCATGTCAGCAAGTAAATACTGGCCCCATTGAATTCGTATTCGATGCCTTTCTGGGCACGCTTTACGTGGATCACCGCTTGGCATTATTACTAGACGATTTGCTTGCCGATCTGCTTCCATGAGCACATCGCCATCTCCATCGTAAATACTAGGACGTGTTTCGGTATGTGGTTTTGCTGTCATGATGGACTCCTTCGCATTACACTAAAAGTGCTGCAGGGTTTTCAATCAGTTCTTTAAGGGTTTTTAAGTAATTTGCTGCCATCGCACCATCGATGACTCTGTGATCTAAACTTAATGTTGCGGACATTTCATTCCCCACCGTCAATTCGCTATCTCGTACTACAGGTTTTTCAATTGCTGCCCCAACAGCGAGAATCGCACTATTGGGAGGATTAATAATTGCTGTAAAGTTGTCAACCCCAAACATACCCAAGTTGGAAATAGTAAATGTTGTATCGCCCATTTCATCTGGTGATAGTCCAGTTTCGCGTGCTTTGTTGGATAAAAATGAGGACTCTTGGCTAATTGTTCTTAAACTCTTTTGATCCGCGTTTCTAATTGTTCCAACTACAAGACCTCCCCCGCGATTTTCTGGAAGAGCAATGGCAATCCCTACGTTCACAGGTCCATGATAATGGATGCAATCTCCACCAAAGGACGCATTGAACTCTGGGTTCGTTGCCATCGAAAGTGCACAACATCGAACAACAAAGTCATTAACTGAAAGCTTGACGCCTGTTTTTTCTAATTGGTCGTTAAGTGTCTTTCGCATTTCAAGCAGCGGGTCCATATCAAATGTCATCGTTACTTGATAATGCGGAATTGTTTGTTTTGATTCCACCAATCGGCTAGCAATTATTTGCCGCATATTAGAAAGTGGTTCAGTTCGGTTTTGTTGCCATGGAGCAGTTGGAGCAAGTGGCTGTATCGTTTGTACTTTAGTAACTGGAACAGGATTAGGTACAACTTCAGGTTGAGAAGCTTTTGTCGTCTTTGCTGCTGCTGTTGTTTCGCTAGCAGTGTCAATGAGTTGCAGGATATCTCGTTTGATAATTCTTCCAGATGGTCCACTGCCCTGAACAGAAAGCAAATCGACTCCATATTCTTCAGCAAGGCGACGAGCCACCGGACTAACTCTGTGCGCGCTCTCAGTCACTTTGGGGATAGATGGCTTGGGTTTTTCTGGCTGTTCTTCAGCAATTGCATCATCCTCTTCTGACAACATTGCAATCACAGTGCCAACATCGACTTGGCTCCCCTCTGAAACTACAAGTTCTACAACACGTCCGTCATCAAATGATTGCAACTCCATAGTCGCCTTATCTGTCTCTATATCAGCAAGTAAATCACCGGAAGAAACATCATCGCCAACATTAACGTGCCAATGCAAAATCGTACCGACTTCCATCGTGTCCGAGAGTCGTGGCATTGTGATTTCAATTGGCATACGAGTTCTATCCTTTATGCGTTGTACGTTGCTTGTCGTACCGCTTCACACACTTTTCGTGTGTTGGGCAAATACGCCTGTTCTAGATTGTATGCGTACGGAGTCGGTACGTCATCGCTATGTACTCGGTGGACATGATTATCTAAATCATCAAAACATTGAGCATGTATTTGTGATGCTATTTCTGAGCCAACAGAGGCAAATGACCATGATTGGTCCACGACAACACACGCATTTGTTTTCTTTACTGATGCAACCATCGAATCAATATCAAGCGGACGAATCGTTCGGCCATCAATCACTTCGCAATCAATCCCTTCCTTTGCAAGTTCTTCCGCAGCTTCAAGGCAAAAGTGCAAGGGACGACCAAAACTGATTATGGTGCAATCTTTCCCAGAGCGTCGCACCAATGCTTTTCCAAATGGAACGGTATATTCTTCTGCAGGTACATGGCATTTTGTTGATAACAAACGCTCTGATTCTAAAAAGAAAACTGGGTTGTCATCTTGGATTGCAGTTTTCAGTAACCCCTTTGCATCATACGCATCGTATGGTATTGCCATCTTAATTCCTGGAACATTCGCGTACAACGATTCAACACACCAAGAGTGTGTTGAAGCAAGTTGTCCGCCTGCCCCATCATTCCCACGAAAAACAATCGGACATCCAAACTGGCCGCCCGACATGTACAACATTTTTGGTGCATTGTTTAATATTGGGTCCGCAGCAACTAAACTAAAAGACCAACTCATAAACTCAACAATTGGTCGAAGACCACGCATAGCTGCACCAATTGCCATTCCGGAAAAACCGCTCTCACTAATTGGTGTATCTATTACACGTCTATCACCAAACTCTTTAAGCATCCCATTAGATACTTTGTACGCACCGTTGTACTGTGCAACTTCTTCGCCAAGTAAAAATACACGTTCGTCGTTACGCATTTCTTCACACATTGCTTCGCGAAGCGCATCGCGAAATTCGATAATTCGCTCACCGGTTGCCACTTTCATTAGATACCCCCTTCTTCAAGCATATTTGGCAATGATGTACCAGTATATGGACCCCATTGGTCAGTAACCACATCCTTGTACAACTCTTCCTTCGGGGTTTCAGGTGATTGCTTTGCCCACTCAACTGCTTGGCGTACTTGTGTTTTTACTTGGAGAGTCATTTGCTTAAATGAATCTTTTGTTACACCGTGTTCTTTTGAAAGGAACTCTTCAAGGGAAGCAATACAATCGTTGGATTCTTCTCGTTGTTCTTCCTCTTTGGTTCGGTACTTTCTAGGGTCGGACATCGAGTGCCCTTTATATCGATACGTTTGCGCTTCAACGAAAAACGGGCGCGATTCTTCTCGGCACCAGTTGGCAATTGCCTTAAAATCTCGGTAAGTTGATATTACATTTTTGCCATCAATGATTTCGTGATTAATGCCATTTGCTTCTGACTTTACACGTAAATCATGCGCCATAGATGTTCCTCGTTCAATCGAAGTCCCCATCGAATATCTGTTATTTTCAAGTACGAAAATCACTGGCAAGTCAAATAAAC
>CAZLCM010000046.1:0-8371 GCA_964558055.1 uncultured Isosphaeraceae bacterium
TTAATAACATAACTAATCGGTCAATACCAAGACCAAGACCACCAGCAGGTGGCATGCCGACACGAAGTGCGTGAATAAAGTCCTCATCGAGCGAACGAAACGCGTTCACTTCATCGTCCGCGCCATCAAGTTGTTCCGTGAACCTTTGCAATTGCAAGTCGGGATCGTTTAACTCGGTGTAAGCGTTCGCAATTTCCATGTCAGCAATAAACAACTCCCAACGGTGGGATAATGTTGCATTTTCTTCATGAGGACGAGTTAGTGGAGAAAGTGCGCTTGGGAAATCAGTAACAAAAGTTGGGCGACTCTGGTCAAGCGTTGGTTCTGCATGAGCATCGAACAAATCGCTAACAAGAAGCCATTGATTTTTCGTTGCAGCATCACCAAAGCCCAGTTCGTTTGCTTTTGCGCGTACCTCTTCTTCATCGTGCATAGAGCAACCAAGAGCACCTTCAAACAAATCGCCGTAGGTCACTCGGTCAAATGGTTTTGCATAATCAATTGTTAAATCGCCATACGAAATTGCAGTGGCTTCACCAACCGCATTTGCAGATGCACGGATCATTCCCTCGGTCAATTCCATCATTGTTTCACAGTCACCAAACGCTTGGTACGATTCAAGCATTGTAAATTCTGGATTGTGCCTTCTTGAAACACCTTCATTGCGGAAATTACGATTAATTTCAAACACTTTTCGCATACCGCCAACGAGCAGCCGTTTTAAATACAACTCTGGCGCAATTCGCAAAAAGAGTGGAATATCAAGAGCGTTGTGATGCGTTTCAAAAGGTCTTGCAGCAGCCCCGCCTGCAATTGGTTGCATCATCGGTGTTTCAACTTCAAGGTACCCTTCATCATGCATAAACGAACGAATCGTTGATACGATTAGCGAACGAGTTTTAAACGTCTCAATTGTATCTTCGCTGGTATACATATCAACATACCGTTGCCTGTACCTAGTCTCTGCATCGTTCAATCCATGAAACTTTTCTGGTGGTGGTACTAACGATTTACAAGCAAGTTCAAAAGAATCCGCCCAAACGCAAATTTCCCCTTTATTTGTCATCCCCATCTTTCCGCTTGCAACAACAATGTCGCCGTAATCAAGTTTACTGGCAACCTTAAATTGTTCGATTGGCATTGCTGCTTTAGAACAACTTATTTGCAAATCCCCGCTGTCATCGCGAATAACAAGAAAGGTCAACTTGCCCATCGCTCTATGTTGGATGCATCGCCCTGCTACTTTAACAATTGGCCTTGCGTCGTTTTCACTATCCTCTTTAAATGCGTCATGTGCTTCTTGGTTAAATTTGGAGCGTGCATTTTCAAGAGAAATTAATCCATCAACTCTCTTGCCCCATGGATAAACCCCATAATCATCAATCCACCGTCCCATTTTTGCTCTTCTTGCTGCAACTAGTTGGGATTCGTCCTGTTGTTGTACTGTTTTATCTGTCATAGAAGGTAGGATGGTAACTTGCTTGGGTTAGATATGAAACAAGGGATATCAAGAATATGACAACTACTATGAAACGAATTGGCATTCTGACTGGCGGCGGTGACTGCCCCGGGTTAAATGCTGCAATTCGAGGTCTTGGAAAAACAGCGATATTCAAGGGAATAGAAGTGGTTGGAATTAAAGATGGTTATCAGGGGCTCATCGAAAACCGAACCGTTACTCTTGGAATTGACGAACTATCAGGGATACTCACTCGTGGTGGCACCATCCTTGGCACTAACAACAAATGCTCACCAGAAAAATATTACGAGGGAAGGGACGACGACGGCGAGCCAATCTATTCGAATGCGGTAGACCGTGCTGTTGCCAATATTGAGGAACACGAACTTGATGTACTTTTTGTCATAGGCGGTGATGGAACATTTACATGTACTAAACCGCTCGTAGAAGCAGGAGTTCCTTGCATCGGTGTACCAAAGACAATTGACAACGATATTCATGGAACGGATTTAACCATTGGATTTACAACAGCAACTCGAATTGGAACGATGGCACTAGACCGCTTGCATTCAACGGGTGACAGCCACCACCGAGTGATGGTGTGCGAACTAATGGGTCGAAACTCTGGATGGCTCACGCTTGCAAGTGGGCTCGCCTCGGGTTCTGACGTCATATTGATTCCTGAAATTCCATTCGACATTGATACCGTTTGTAAATTTGTAGATGTAAGAAAAAATGAACACAGCGGTTTTTCTATTGTCGCTTGTGCTGAAGGTGCTCGGTCAATTAATGGAAAACAAGTAGTTTCAAAACACGTAGACAACAGCCCTGACCCAATTCGCCTTGGTGGTATAGGTCAAAAAGTTGCACACGAAATTGAAAAGCGAACAGGAATTGAAACTCGTACATCAACTCTAGGACACATCCAGCGCGGTGGTGAACCTGCTGCTACTGATCGTGTTGTTGCAACTACGTTTGCTACAGCAGCTTTTGAACTCGCAATGGATGGGCAGTACAACAAGATGGTTGGGTTGACCAACGGGCACATGGAGGCAAAAGACATTCTAGAATCTGCTGGAAAACAACGTCTTGTCCCAAAAGACCACCGGTTCATAAGAGCAGCGAAGTCCGTTCGAACTTGTTTCGGTGATTAAGTAATTTTTTCGTATGCTGAGATAAAACTAAGAGCGTCTTCAACGGTTGGGGCAAACAATGAGGGTCTGATGCTGTTCGTTTTTTTGCCTAAATAAATTGTGTTACATCCAGCGTCTATTCCAACTCTAACCATTTCCTTGTCTTTGTGAACTACCCAGTCGCTCTTCTCAAGAATCTCTGAGGAAACGTCTTGATTACAGTAAATAGTCAATTCTTTGTATTCCCTATTTTTGGTTCTTCGCCACTCATTATTCTTAAGATATTCGAACGGTGTTTCCAAAAAACCATTAACGCGATCGTGGCTGTTGCTGCAAGGAGTGGCCATGCGTGTTTAACGTTTGAATTCAAGAAGACAACAATAATAGAATCTAAGAACAGCACTAATGCAGAAATTAAACTTGCAAGAGATACCATTTTGCTACTTTTTAGAGTGATTGCCCATGCGACAAAAGCAAGTAGAACTGGGAAAGTAAGAAGCGGCCACATCGCAACCATTCCACCAAAAGTTGTCGCTACACCTTTGCCTCCTGCGAACTTTAGCCAAGGAGAATACATATGCCCCAAAAGTGCTGTAACGGCAACACAAATCCAAAGGAGCATATTGACTGTTTCAATATCTCCAATTTTCTTACCGAACATTCCAGAAATCAAACCAACAACTAAAACTGGAGCAGCACCTTTAAGTACATCGAGAATAAAACATATTAGACCGAGTTTTTTGCCAAGTACTCTTCCAACATTTGTGGCGCCGATGTTTTTTGAGCCCTTCTGACGAATGTCAACGCCCTTCATTGACGAAATTAATACACCAAACGGGATACTTCCTGCAAAGTATGCGCATGCAATACTTATCATCCAACCAACACCAGTCATAATGACCATGCTATCAGGAGAACGACCAAAGGTCTAAAGTCAACAATAGTTCTGTGGATTTGTTTTGACAAAAGTGGAATCGGAAACAACAAAACGAAAATCCACCCTACGTAAGAATGCAGAATGAGTCCAAAAATGAGATAGAAAAAAAAGGCAACAAGCAATGTTGATTGCTCTCCAAACTTTTTTGCAAACGTCAAGCAATTTGTCGCAAAATCATATTCACTGTCTAGTAAGTCGCAAACAAGGGCATCAGCGCTGCATAACAGTCCAACACCAAAAACTACCAAAACACTGTTTGAAAAATCGTTTAATGCCCAGCCCAAAAGTGATATAGATGCCCCTACTGCCAGTGGCTTTAAATATAAATAGTTACGAAGTGGCTTATTTATAAGTTTCTTTCCGTAAATCAGTATCCCAACTATAGATCCCGTTACAAGTAGTAAAGCAAAGGGTTTATGCAACGCAAACACACTAATTGAGATAGTTATGCATATGCTTGATGTAATAAGTAACACACCGTGGTGTCTCAATGCTAGTTGGTGCCTTTTTTGCATTTCCTGAACAGAAACAGCATTTGTACGGTGAAACATATAAATACCCAAAGCCAAGAACCCAGTTCCAGTTAAAAGAACTAAGTTTTGAGGGCTACCATCCTCGTGAAAAAGCAAGGCAGTAATACAAACTACATACATCGCCGCTGGAAATCCAAGCACAGTCATCCACGCCATCCCACCATTCTAATAAGCAGTCTGACCCCAAAAAGCAGTCTGACCCCAAAAAGCAGTCTGACCCCAAAAAGCAGTCTGACCCCAAAGCAGTCTGACCCCAAAGCAGTCTGACCCCAAAAAGGAGTCTGACCCCTTTTTGGGGTCAGACTCCTTTATTGCGGTACAATGCGTATATGGACGAGCATACTGGATATCAGTCGCCTCTATCTGGGAGGTACGCATCGCCACAAATGCAAGAAATATGGTCTTCAAGGCGAAAAATCGGTACATGGAGGCGACTGTGGCTCGCACTTGCGGAGTCAGAACAGGCTCTTGGGCTTGATATAACTGATGAACAAATCAGTGAACTTCGAGCAAATCTAGATAATATTGATTTCGAATCATCCGCAACTTACGAAAAAGAACTTCGTCATGACGTGATGGCTCATGTGCATACCCTTGGGGACATAGCACCAAAAGCTCGTTCAATTATTCATCTAGGGGCAACAAGCCAATTCGTGAATTGCAACACTGAAATGTTACAACTTCGTGATGCAACAAATCTCATTGCTTCCAAACTCGCAAAAGTCATCACCAACTTGGGCGATTTCGCAAAGGAATATAGAGCACTACCAACCCTTGGGTTTACTCATTACCAACCAGCACAACCAACTACTGTTGGAAAACGAGCTACTCTTTGGGCACAAGACCTTGCACTAACATTGGAAGAACTTGAATTTCGTCTAAACACCTTTCGATTTAGGGGAGTTCGCGGTGCAACAGGCACTCAAGCGTCTTTCCTTGACCTTTTCAATGGCGACCACAACAAAGTAGAAAAACTCGACAAAATGGTGACCGAAAAGATGGGCTGGGACCCAAAGAAACGCCTCCCGGTAACAGGTCAAACCTATCCTAGAATAGTCGACGCTCAAACTCTTTCTTCGCTTTCTGTAGTTGCAGCTGCTGCTCACAAATTCGCAACCGATCTTCGCCTTCTCGCAAACCGAGGAGAAATTGAAGAACCATTTGAGAAAAAACAAATCGGTTCCTCGGCAATGGCGTATAAAAGAAACCCGATGAGGTGTGAACGAATCTGTGCTCTTGCTAGGTTCGTAATGAATATGCCACCAAACGCACTTCAAACTGCGTCCGTACAATGGATGGAGAGAACATTGGACGATTCAGCGAACCGCCGACTCACCCTACCCGAATCCTTTTTGGCACTAGACGGTCTGCTAGATGTGCTTTCCAATATCACCAGTGGGCTCATAGTACACGAGGCAAGAATTACAGCAAACCTGCAACTTGAAATGCCATTTCTTGCAACCGAACGTCTCATGATGGAAGCGGTAAAAAATGGAGCAGACAGACAAGATGCGCACGAGGTTGTCCGGACTCATGCTATAGAGGTCTCTAGGCAAATTAAGGAAGAAGGTATTCAAAATAACCTTCTTGACCGCCTATCCTCAGAGCCGATGTTTCAAGGCGTTGACCTCTCCTTGACCACTGACCCAAGTGGTTTTATTGGGAGAGCGGTCGAGCAAGTTGACGCTTTTTGTGAAGAAGTCGTCTCGCCTATTCGCCAAAAGTACGGCGATCAAAACGTCGAAATGGTCGAACTTCGCGTTTAATTCAACCTTTTTTACCGTACAAAACCCTAATTTATGGGTTTTTTATTCAATTAAGGGGTTGCAAAGCCGCGTTAGCCGATAAACAATGCATTGAAACGCTATGCAAGGGCTTTTTTCACAGTCCACTCGAATCAACCAACTAGGCAGATCCTAGTACAACGCTTTGGAGGCACAACAGATGGAATCATACGAAAGATTAGTTCAACTAGTACAAGACGTAACAGACGACATGGCAAAATGCGAAGGCGGTAATAAGGCAGCAGGAACCCGTGTGCGTAAAGCAATGCAAGAAATCAAAGCGGCAGCACAAGATGTTCGAAAAGACGTTTTGAATCTCCGTAGCGACGGATAACTTCTACAAACTAGTTCAAAGAAAAAGGTCCAAGTAACGCTTGGACCTATTTCTTTGCTACTCTGCTCACCTATGGCTATTGAACCACTCATCGACCTTGCTGACGTTGACCTTTCCAATGTTGCTATTTCAACGGAAGAGGTCGGCAAGATGAATCCTCAAGCAGGAGATATGCGACAACTTGATTATGTTGCATACCTCAACGACTCTAATACACTCGCTGTCGGAGTTAAAGAAGTGAAAGACGATGAGTTTTGGGTTGCTGGGCACATACCGGGAAGACCGTTATACCCAGGTGTTCTGATGATTGAAGCAGCGGCTCAAATTAGCAGCATTCTCTATCACATAAAGGCAGAAGGAAATCATTTCATGGGTTTCACCCGCTGTGATAATTGCTCTTTCCGCGGCCAAGTAGTGCCGGGCGACACACTTGTTCTTGTTTCTCACGAAAAGAAATTTCAGAGACGAAGGTTTGTATGCTCTGCTCAAGGGTTCGTTAATGAAAAGTTTATCTTTGAAGTACAAATCACTGGCATGATGATGTGATGGAGCCATATCCACTTACTTTCAAACCCATATTGAAAGAGAAGGTCTGGGGTGGAAGAACTCTCACAAAGTTTGGGAAAGATTTGCCCACGGATATTCCAATCGGAGAATCGTGGGAACTTGCTGATTTGCCTGACTCTGTGTTGGATGGAAAAAGTGTAATATCAAATGGACCACTTGCAGGAAACAAACTCAATATGCATTTCCCGCTTCTGGTTAAATTTCTTGATGCTTGTGATAACCTTTCGGTACAAGTGCATCCAAGCCCAGAATACGCAAAATCACACCCCGAATCGCATTTAAAGAGCGAAGCGTGGATAATCCTAGACACTACTCCCGAAGGACTTATTTACGTTGGCCTCAAAAGCGGCACTTCCGCGGAATCGCTCCGCAGTGCAATAGAAAACGATACTGTCCCCGAATTGCTCAATGCAATTAACGTCAAAAAAGGCGAGTGTTATTACTTGCCAAGTGGAACTTGCCACGCTCTTGGTGCTGGTGTTCTTGTTGCTGAAGTACAAACTCCAAGTGACACTACGTTTCGTGTTTGGGATTGGGGACGAACTAATCGAGCAATGCACGTCGAACAAGCAATGGAATGTATCGACTTCAATGCAGAGCAACTTACATTCAATCAGCCAGAACCAATGCGATGTGGTGACTTTTTAACAACGCTGTTCGTTACGACACCATTCTTTTCGATTGAACGCATTGAATCTACAACTGACACCACGTTAGATTTAGTTGTTGACGAAACACCGGTTGTGATTATGGTTGTCGAAGGGAACGCTCACATTGAACACGCTGTTCCAGTTGATGCTCCTGTTGGCACAACTATATTGCTACCAGTTGGATTGACTAACGCAACGATGCACATGGCCAAAGGCACAGCAATCCTGCGCTTCGATTTACCCGACAAAAACCGAATCGCATAAACAATCCCGCGGGTCGTTTATTAATTTGTTTACGCTTGAATATCTAGTTGTTGCCCAGTAGCAATTCGAGTTGCTGCTTCTATGCAGTCAGCGGTTCTTGTATACAGCTGTAGCGGTTGAGCATTAGTGACATCAATACCATCAAAGTTAACTTTTCCTGCAACTTGTCCCGCAACAATTTGTTGTACTGGTTGTGCAACTACTGCTTTGGCAACCTGCGTAGTTCGCTGCGCTCCGTACGCTTGTGCTACGGAGAATGGGATTGGTCCTTCAATCTGCATATGTAAACATTACCTCAAATCACCAAACAGTCAACCGACCCCAAGAAAAAACGATTGTTGCTCTTCCGACAACAACCGATATTCTTGTGCACGGAACAATAAATTCCGGGGGCCGCCGCCCACCATTGGCGGCTATTAGACATCGACCGCCACAAGCAACTTGCTTGAGCCGATAATACTTTTTTATTGCAAATTGAACTTAGTACGCTTTAGCCCACAAAACACGTTGTTTTGATGGTTTGCCAGTAAAGATGCAAATGCCTTCTTCGTCGTGCCCTTCGTTTGGAATACAACGAAGTGTCACCTTCAAATCAGTTTTGATTTCATCTTCTACTTCTGGATCACCGCAGAAATGCGCGTACACAAAACCGCTACCATCGCCCTCAAAGTGATTGTAAAAATCTTCTTTGGAATCAAATGTTTGAGTGG
>CAZLCM010000047.1:0-8097 GCA_964558055.1 uncultured Isosphaeraceae bacterium
AACCGCAAATTAGTAAGAATGGAATTGCAAGCAATGGAGGTCCGAATGAACTCCAATATTCATCTGTAAACAAGTGTGTTGTAATTTCTGGCCACTGTAGTTCCGGTTGTAGCCAAGGAGCGAGAACGATTCTATAAAACAAAGGCCAAATGTACATATAAACAGCAAGTACAAATGGAAACCACATTAGCCAACGAGACCTAAATGGCTTTGGACGTGTCCCTAGTTTTCGCATCAACCAAAGACAAAAATCTTGAAGCAATACAATATGGCATCCCCATCCGCAAAACCACCTTCCAAATATGTATGTTGAAATCAAGGCGAGAGCAAAGAATATTGCACCGGCGTTTATCACGCCATTTTTAACAAATTCCATCCCTTCCGATGGCTCTATTGGTGTCAGAGTTTTCCCACCAAACCAGCCAAAGTGTTTCCCAATGAGCCATACACCTATGTGCAAAAGAATCAAAATTTGTACTGCGATAAGTACGGACCAGCGCATTGAACTATGTTTACGCTTTTCTATCACAGGCAAGGATATTGTTTTTGGTTTTTCTGCCGTCACATTGTTACTGTAACGAGTAATTAACCCTAAGTTAATCAATTAAATGAAATCATTTAACTAACCGCGGGTTAATTTATTTGAACTTAACCAACCTTTAAATCAAGAGGTAGGCGGTGTTCTAAAACGTCTCTGATTTTACGAAGAGCACGAATCTGTACTTGACGTACACGTTCCTTTGAAATCCCAAGTTTTTTACCTGCTTTCTCTAGAGTAAATTTGGGTGGGTTTTGCCCAGCAAAGAGTCCGAAGCGGTACCTCATCACTTCTTTCTCCACTTCGGTTAGTTGCACATCTTCGCTCCGAACTGTCTCGCGGATTGCTCGAATATGTTCTGGGCTCACTATTTCCTCTTCCTTCTTGTGATGAGGTTCTCTGTCTGGATCGAATTCGAATGGAACATTGTCCTTGTGTTTTATTTGCTTTCGACCAAAACGATTGAATGCTGTTGTAAGGGCTCTACACGCATATGTAGAAAATTTGTACCCAAGTTCACAATCAAAACGATCAACTGCTCGAAGTAAAGCTACATTCCCTTCAGCCACTAGATCTTCGTATTCGCCAGTTGCCCAACTACGTTTTGCCATCGCAAGCACAAGAGCAAGATTACATTCCACAATATGGTCACGTCTCTCTACCGAAACGTCGTACCATCTAACAAGGTCGTCTAGGTCTCTGTCTTTTGGTTTGTTGGTTTTGCTGACTTTGTCTTGCAGCGCACTCAGTTTCATCCGAGCATAGTTGTACTGCCTAAACAAAACTGATTCCTCATTTCGTGAAAGCAACTTCGCCTCTCCACTTTTAGGTGGCGATTCTCTATCGATTGCGGGGCAATACCAAGCGACCGAAAGTCGTGGCACATTTGAAGGGATATCAAAAATCAGTTTCTCAGCATCTTTCTTATTGAACACTGGGGACTGCACAACGATGACTGGATCAGTGAGAGCACGGTCGATGTGTTCTTTCTCGACACGCGATCGGCGTCGAGGACTGGTCGAACTACTGCTACGAGTAACTCGTTTAGATTGCCTTTTGGGTTTTGGCATGATTCAGATGTATCCCCTTTGTAATAAGAAATGACCGAAACGAGAACGTACGGCACCCCTACTACGCAGTTGGAGGACAAATGCGAATCGAATTTTCTATATTTTTTTAAATTAATGCGGTTTTTATGGGTGTGTATATCTTTATCGGACGTAAAACCGCATTATTGGCTTACTCTGGCTCGTCACCCGAGAGGTCATATACCCAACTTTCATTGGCTCGATTCCAAGAAATTACTTCGCCATCTTTGAAAAAGAGCCCAAGTTCCTTGGTTGCTGCCTCTTGGCTATCAGATCCATGAATCAAATTAAAACTATTTGAAACTCCAAAATCACCTCGAATTGTTCCTGCTGCTGCTTGTGAACCGAATGTAGCACCCATCATTGATCTACAAATGGCAATAGCACCAACGCCTTCTAGCGCCATAACGAGTACAGGAGAACTCGTCATAAAATTCACTAAACTAGGATAGAACGGTTTCTCTGTGTGATCTGAATAGTGTTTGGCTGCGAGTTCTGGCGTAATCTGCATAAATTTTGCACCAATAACTTTGAGCCCCTTCTCTTCAAATCGGGTGATAATTTTTCCCATGATTCCACGCTGAACAGCGTCTGGTTTTAAGATAATAAGTGTTTGCTCAATACCCATTGTTTGTATTCCTTTGCTTTTCAAAATGGTAGGTAAGATTCGCAAGGATACCAAAAATGCTGTTTTTTCGCCCCCACTACTAAGAACTTTCGGTATTCTGTAGATACCACGGGTACGGATGCCCAGTGACATCGCGCCGCAATGCGCCATGGATGAACTTTGCCCTCTTTTGGACCACGCTGGAAATATGCCCAAGGTCAAAACACCTAAAAAGAAAAAAAAACGATCAAACGCAACCGCAGAAACAATGGCAGCAAGCCAACGTGACATCTCGGTCAGTGAATTTTTTGCAAAAAACCGACACCTTCTAGGATTTGATAACCCAAGAAAGGCGATGCTTACAGCAATAAAGGAAGCAGTCGACAATGCTCTTGACGCTTGTGAAGAGGGTGGAATTCTTCCCAATATCTATGTGCGTGTTTTACAGATTAGCGAGACACGTTTCAAATTGACTATTCGCGATAATGGGCCGGGTATTGTTCGTGCACAAATTGAAAATATTTTCGGAAAACTTTTATACGGGTCAAAATTTCACCGCTTAAAAATGTCACGAGGCCAGCAAGGCATTGGTATCTCTGCGGCTGGGATGTATGGGTTGATGACAACCGGAAAACCTGTACTCATTATTTCCAAGACAAGTAAAAAGAAAGCGGCTCATGAAGTTGTTCTGAAAATGGACACTTCAAAAAATCGACCAACCGTGATTAGCGACACCGAACATCCAGAAGATGACATGTTGTTTGAAGATGGACACGGAACTCAGGTCTCAATTGAACTAGAAGGAAAATATCAAAAGGGTCGTCAGTCAATAGACGAGTATCTTGAACAGACCGCGATTGCAAATCCACATGCATCGATAACGTACATAAACCCAAACAACGAAACTTTTGAATTCCCTAGGGCAATAAAGGAATTGCCCGAAGAACCAAAAGAAATCAAGCCGCACCCAAAGGGTATTGAACTTGGCACGCTAATCCAGATGATCGAGCGAACCGAGCAACGTCAACTGGGAGGTTTTTTAACAAAAGATTTCTGTAGAGTTGGCTCGACCAAAGCTCGCGAAATTTGCAAGGGTGCCGGAATGACTGGGCAAACTTGGATTAAAACAGTCGGGCACTCAGAAGCGGAAAAACTTTACGAATCCATACAAAAGACACGTATTATTGCGCCAAACACGGATTGCCTTGTTCCAATTGGTTCAAAGGCACTACTTGCTGGCTTACTCAAAGAAGTAAAAGCAGAGTTCTTCGCCGCCTCAACAAGACCTCCAAACGTATATCGGGGAAACCCATTCCAAATAGAAGTAGCAATCGGATATGGCGGAGGTCTTGCAAGGGATGACAGTGCAAAAGTTTTGCGTTTTGCAAACCGTGTTCCTCTCTTATATTCACAATCTAGTTGCAGTTCTTTCAAAGCGGTAGCAGAGACCTCTTGGAAAAACTATGGTTTAACTCAACCAAAAAACTCTATTCCTTCAGGACCACTCGTTGTCATGGTTCACATGGTGAGTGTTTGGGTTCCATTCACAAGTGAGTCAAAAGAAGCCATCGCTGACTACGATGAAATTCGCAAGGAAATGAAACTTGCACTTCAAGAATGCGGTCGAAAACTCGGGACATACCTTCGACGAAGAAAACGGATGGCTCGTGAGTCCGAAAGGCGTAGCGTTTTCGAAAGGTACATTGGCGAAATATCACGTTGTTGTAACGCGATAGTTGGCACCGACACTGACAAACTTTACAAAGCACTGCTTAAACAAGCAAAGAGAAGAACCGATGAAGCAGACGCCCAACTTGATGATGAAGGCAAGGTCATCGATGGAGGTGGTCGTCTAGGCAGCGATGACGATGTCATCATTGTTGACGAAATGCAAGATTTTCCAGAGCAAGAAGAGTCGCTCTTTGGTAAAACCACAAAAAGCAAGAAGAAGAAAAAGAAGAAAACGACACGTAAGCGTGGTAAAAAATAATGGCCAAAAAGAAAACATCCAAGAAAACGACCAAAAAAACAACTAAGAAAAAAGTTGCTAAGAAATCGACTACAAAAACATCAAGTCGGGTTGTGGATAAAAAACGCGATGCTAAAACAGTCAAGAAGATTGAAACACTTGCTTCCTCCATTGTAAAATCAAGCATGGCTCAAAAAGAGCCAACGTTTGAAATACCAACCCGCTCGGTTTCAAACATGAAATACAACAAGAAGAAACGCATCTTGGAGATGGGTTCCAACACTCAATCAAGGAGTTTGTTTAATCTTGGTCAATCACGCAAATTTATGCAGTCATTGCTTCTAGCAAAAGGATGCCGAGATCTCATCGAAGCAGAAAAAACACTTAGTTTGCGTGGAATGTATTACATGGGATTGCACACCATTCCAGGAACAAAGGAAAAAACGTTTAACGATCAGGGCGAGTCCGATGGGATTTTGGAAGATCTTGAAGTTTCTCTAGATGGGTTGCGTGAAGAGTTGCACGTTTTTGCGAAGAAACGCGGAACAATGGTTGGCAATATAACTGTTGTTGACAATGGCGATGAAATTAATTGCAGGCAAATGGGGAGTGGCGGTTACGCCATTCCAAGTATTTGTGAACCCAATGTTATGCAATTTAAATCATGTGAAGCAGATTTTATACTACACGTTGAGAAAGATACTGTCTGGAGTCGTTTCAACGAAGATAGATTTTGGGAAAAACATAACTGCATTCTTACAGAGGGTTCGGGACAACCGCCAAGAGGTGTTCGCCGAATGCTGCACAGAATGCACAAGGAACTTAAACTCCCTGTTTATTGTTTACTAGATTGCGATCCTTGGGGACACTATATTTATAGTGTTATCAAACAGGGGTCTATAAACCTAGCATTTGAGTCCGAACGGATGGCAATTCCAGACGCAAAGTTTATGGGCATTCGCTCTAAGGATTACGAACGTCTTGATTTATCCGACGATGTCAAAATTGAGTTAAACGACCGTGACATTACAAGAGCAAAGCAAATTGCTGCCTATCCTTGGTTTGAAGGTAAGCGTGACTGGCAACGAGAAATTAAAACGATGCTTGGTAACGGGTTCAAAATGGAAGTTGAATCCCTGATAACAAAAGATATTTCTTACGTCACCGAAGAATATGTCCCCGCCCGCCTAAAAGAAGGCGATTTTTTGGATTAAACGTTAGTTTGGTTTCGATTTCTTCTTTTGGCAGTACACTACAACAGTTCAGCCACTGTGGCGTGACTACGTTTGTTACCCACTGCAAGAACGAAAGGAAGTCTACGAATGACACCATCAAACACAGAAAATCTATCGCTACCTGACAGTCCTACAAAAGTGCTCGTTGCTGACGATGAATTGCTTGTTGTACAGGGCATCATTGGATTACTTAAAAACCTAGGTTTTGAAATTATTGGGCCATGTAAAAATGGACAGGAAGCCGTTGAAAAAGTACACGAGGAACGTCCTGACATTGCGCTTCTAGATATTCAAATGCCTGTGATGAATGGAATGCAAGCAGCACAGGTGATTTTTCATGAACATGATATTCCCGTAGTAATGTTAACAGCGTACTCGGACGACGCATTCCTTCGTAATAGTATCGCTGCAGGTGTTTTTGGCTACTTATTAAAACCAGCATCAAGTGAACAAATCAGCGCTGGGCTTTCGGTTGCGTGGCAACGGTTCCTTGATCATGTTGACCAACGAAGTCAAATTGTTGATTTGACGCAACGTCTTGACGATCGAAAACTAATCGAACGTGCAAAATGGATTATCGTAAAACGTAAGGAAATTTCCGAGCCAGAAGCGATGAAGATGCTTCAAAAACAATCGAGAAGTTCGCGTAAGTCAATCGCTGCGGTTGCTCGTGCTGTAATTGACAGCGACGGTTTGCTATAAGACCGTCACCCAGCGCGAGTTCCCGAGCGACCAGTGACTGTCACTGAAAAACTCGGAGCGTATTTGGTTTGCAGACAATATTCATTTCTGTTGCATCGCCAATTGCGTCACCATCGAGTTGCCACGGCGATGCCTCTTTAGTGCTTACAGTTACTTGCTCCCCTTTTGCATACACCACGTCAGGATGATGTAAATGCGTTCCTCTGTGTAAAAGGCGAACCCACTTAAGCAAACTTAACCGACCCTTTAACGGTAAAAAAACTACATCGAGTTTCGCATCTGTAATGGATGCATCTTTTGCGGGGTTCAAACCTCTTGCGTATTGTTTACTGTTTGCAACCACAGCCCAGCCAATTTGCTCTTTAACAATTTCTTCTCCATCAACAACTATCGAAATAGTTGGGGGACGCCATTTAAGTAATTGGTTTACGCATGGCATTATGTATGAAAAATGAGTAATAGAACTTCCACGACTGTTTGCAAGATCAGTCACTACCGCTGCATCAAAACCAACCGAAGCCATCAAAAGCATAAACTCTCCGTTTGCAGTTGCTGTGTCAATCTCTAACATTTGATTTTGTAATATCGATTCAACAACACTCTCGGCAGGAGTATTGTTTGTATTCATTGATTTTGCAAACAAGTTTTCAGTACCAGACCCAGCATGGTAGATAGGAACTTCAGTACTAACGAATACGCTTGCTACTTGTCTTAATGTTCCATCACCACCGACAACTACAATCGCATCTGGATTAATCTCTAACTTTGGTTTTAGCCATTTCTTTGGGTCGCCCGATTGAGTTGGAATCAATTCCACATCGCATGGTGACTTTACAAATTGCTCTGCAATAGTAAACGCCTTATTCGACGCACGCCCTCGACCTGAAACTGGGTTGTATAAAATTATGACACGCACTAGGTCTGCAATGGTACACAAAGCGTAAAGTCGCTGCCTTGACCGACGGTTGAATTCACAGTGATGTGACCACCGTGTTCTTGAGCAATACGCATAGTGGTTGGCAAACCAAGCCCCGTACCGCCCTGCTTTGATGAGACGTAGGGATGGAAAATTTCATCTTTACGTTCTTCTTCAATTCCCTTGCCTGTATCAATAATATGAATGCGTGCTTCAGTTGTATCCGCATCAAGTCGAACCATTAATTCTTTTTGCTCCGAGTCCTGCATTGCATGGTTTGCGTTTATAAGTAGGTTCAGTATCGCTTGTTTAAGAAGTGACGCATCAACGTTTGCAATAACTGGTTGCTCTGGCAACTGCACTCTCAACACAATCGATTCGCGTTCGCATTGAGGTTGATAAAAATCTTCAAGTTCAACAATCACATCTCGAAGGTCAATCTCTTCTTTATGCAACTTCATGCGTCCTGCAAACTGTAAAAAGTCGTCAAGAATTCCCTTTAGACGTTGCACTTCCCGAGAGAGCGAATCTAGTCGTTTAGTAATTTTTACTTTTTCTTTTTCGGGCGCATCAAGATGATCGATATCTTCTGCTAACAATTGAGCATTTAAGCCCACTGTCGAAAGCGGGTTTTTGATTTCATGTGCAAGTCCTGAGGTCATGTTACCAATTTCCGCCATGCGTTCCGAAGCTTGCGCGCGTTTTCGTGCTTCTTCCGTTCGTCTTGAATCTCGCCTGTGACGCCAAATTGTATACGGCAAAACAGACACCGCCCCAAGGGCGGTGCCTGCAATTAGCCAAGTCCAAGAAAACATTTAGTTTTCCACGGTCTCTTTTTCAGTGTCTTTTGCGGTTTCTTTCTCAGCGTCTTTGAGCAACGCTTTCACTGAAAGTTTAATTCGACCTGTATCATCGACAGCGATGACTTTTACTTTAATTTTGTCTCCAACCTTACAAATGTTTTCGACCTTTTCAACAAAGCCATCAGCAAGTTCGGAGATGTGGCACATGCCGTCAGTTCCAGGAGCAATTTCGATGAACG
>CAZLCM010000048.1:0-8060 GCA_964558055.1 uncultured Isosphaeraceae bacterium
GCCCCATGCAGCGCCAAGTACGACTTGTCACTGACGGTCCCGCTTTGGGGAAGGACGCGAATTATACACCCATAAAGAGGGCTTGCCAAGTGAATGAAAAATCAGTTTTTGTGGTTGTACGGACGATGTTGTAATAACGTATGCTTTCAATGTGCACCTATGTTTAAGAGCTTGATTCTCTTCCATCGCCGTCTTCTTGTCCTCATCTCTGTTGTTGTTGCAGTTTTGATAGTTCTCCTCATTCAAGTTGGAAAACTCACGATTTTGCAGGGCGAAGAGCGTTTTGATAAAGCCGAAGGTCGGCTTCATTCCACAACTTATCTGCCAACTTGGCGCGGAAAAATTGTAGATAGAAAAAATAGAGTCGTTGCCCATGATGTTGCTTCCTATGACATTGCAGTTGATTGGGATTTAATCACAGGCGATAGAGCAATACGCTTAGCAAGGAAAGATGCAAAGGCATCTGTTGGCAGCGACACTTGGAAGTCCATGTCACCAGAAAATCGAGAGTTGATTGTTGAAAAGATGTTGCCAAATCGAGAAGCAGAACTTGCTCATTTTTGGAAAATAGTTGCAGTTGAGGGAGGGATTTCTCCAGAGAAAATCGCAAAGCGGATTGCTTTTGTCAAGAAAGAAGTAGAAAAGACAGCAAACGTTGTCTGGGAAAGGCAAGAAGAAGAGCATAAAAAAAGATACGGCGAAAATGTACCGTTTGTTGCCAGACCGATTAAAGAACAGAGTGAACCGCATGTTGTGCTCCCAAGAGTAAGCGATGAGATTGCTATGCAGTTCTCCTTATTGGGTGACGTTCTAGATGGTGCTATTAAAGTTGTACATTCTCGTGACCGTTCCTATCCACTTAGAGAACAAACAGTTTTTCTTGATGGCTCAACAGTCCCAAGCCCCATGGCTTTTTATGATTCATTAGAAGTTTCCTTAGACCATGTCGCTGAGTTAATTGTCGGCGATGTTCGTGGGGAAGTTTGGGCAGAGGACGTAAAGCGCAAACCTTTTCGTACTGATAGCGGAGTTGATTTGTCGGGTTACAGGGCAGGAGACGAAGTTGGGAAACGAGGGATTGAATCATCCATGGAACTTAAACTCCGCGGAATACGTGGGCGAGTCGTGAAACACCGTAATGGAGAAGAGTTGGAAAGGTCGATGCCAGTGGGTGGTGAGGATGTGTCGGTCACATTAGACATGAAACTGCAAGCGAGAATAGAAGCAGTCATGTCTTATGAATTTGGTTTGATGCAGGTGCAGCCATGGCATGGGAATACTGTGTTGCCTGAAGGCACACCGCTTCGAGGAGCAGTAGTCGTGCTTGATGCCTTATCTAGTGAGGTGCTTGCAATGGTTTCTACGCCCGCACTTCAAGATGAACATGATGTTGAAGGTTACCCTTGGTTAAATCGAGCGGCTCAAGGATATTATCCTCCCGGTTCGATTGTTAAGCCACTCGTACTCGCAGGTGCAATGACAGATGGCAAGTTGCAACAAGGAGAAGAAATAGAATGCGTAGGACATTTTTTTAAACATGTTAAAGACGCAGCTCGATGTTGGATTTATAGACAAAAATATAACAACCGGACTCACGGAAAACTTCAGCCAGTAGAAGCGATTGCTCGGTCGTGTAACATTTTTTTCTATGAACTTGGTTCCCGTTTGGGCTTTGATAGGTTACTTGAGTGGTTACAGAAGTTCGGAATGTCCAAGCCACTGTCAGCAGCATTAACCAATCCAGAAGCAAGAGGAACAGAAGGACATTTTCCAAGCAATGAAGACATACAATCTTTACAAGACAAAGGCGCACTTGCTTTTGAAACTGTAAGCGTTTCAATTGGACAGGGCGCATTGACTTGGTCTCCTCTGCATGCGGCAGCAGCCTACGCTACTCTTGCACGCGGAGGTGTTTGGAAAACGCCAACTTTGATTACAAGCCAAGAACAAAAAGAGATCGATTTACATCTTGATCAAACCGCTGTCAAACTCGCACTTGAAGGGTTAAGGGATTCCATTTCAAAAAAATACGGTACTGGCTCAAGGCTTCGGTTTGGTGAAGGAAATGAAGAACTAACATTCAACATTGATGGAGTTCGTTTATGGGGAAAAACAGGAACTGCCGAAGCACCACCATACCGATTGTCAAAGGAATCGCCACTTATTTCTGGCTTAGATCATTCCTGGTTTCTAGTAATGGCATCTCCAATGACATCAGATAGACCAACTGTAGTTGTGGCTGTGCTAGTTGAACATGGTGGAAGTGGTGGTAGAGTTGCTGGTCCAATTGCAAATCAGGTCTTACTGGCACTTCAATCTGAAGGATATTTGGAGCCGAGTAAATGAGTTTACGCACGAGAGCAACAAAACAACTTCACCAAAGAAGAATTCGCAGAGTTCATGCCGGTTGGGTTGTTGTGATTGCTGCCTTACTGCTTACTTTGCTTGGCGTTGAAGCAATTTCTACTACAAGAGAGAGTACAGCAATGAGGCAAATGTCTCTTGGGTTTGTAGGAATTGTCTGTGCGTTTCTTGTTGCTTTTGTTCCTCAGCGAAGGTTAAGACAAGCAAGTTGGTGGCTATACATTGGCGGGATGTTGTTATTGTTGTTTTTACTATTGCCGGGAGTTCCTGATTTTATTGTTCATCCTAGAAATGGTGCTCGCAGATGGATAAATCTTGGTGTGACTGATTTTCAACCTTCAGAACTAGTTAAGATTGCATTTGTTTTGGCTCTTGCATCTCATCTTAGGTTCAAAGAACATTACAGAAGATTTGGTGGTCTTCTTGTCGCTTTATGCGTTGCATTGCCGCCGATGTTTCTAATACTTGTGGAACCGGACTTGGGAACGGCAATGTTATTTGTCCCATCGTTAATTGCTATGTTGATTGCAGCAGGTGCAAGATATCGCCATCTAATTTTTATTGCTCTTCTTGCGGCGGTTGCAGCGGGTTGTATGTATCCGATTCTTAGACCACATCAAAAAGATCGAATCCATGCACTAATTGCACAAGTGCAGGGCGATGATAGATACGAACAATCAATTGGATATCAAGGTGCTAGGGCGATGACCTTAATTGGAGCTGGGCAAACAGATGGAGTAGGAAAACTGGAATCCGCGCAATTGCTTAGAGCAAATCATTTGCCCGAAGAACACAATGACATGGTTTTTGCAGTTATTTGTTTACGTTGGGGATTACTTGGAGCAGTAGGAACTTGGCTTTTGTATATGATGCTTGGGGCAGGTGGTCTATTTGCATCTCTTGGGTGTAAAGATCCCTTCCCGCGGCTAGTTGCAGTAGGACTTACAACTATGCTGCTCTCTCAAATGCTTATTAATACTGCAATGACTATTGGTTTAGCACCTATTACAGGATTAACATTACCTTTTATTAGTGCAGGTGGTTCAAGTTTAGTAGTAGTTTGGTTAATGGCGGGTATCCTGTTCGGTATAGCAATGCGAAGAGACCCATTAATGACCCGAGAAGGATTTTCATTCTCTAAAGAAGGAACTATGTAGTGCCAGCAATTTTACAGATGCCACCTAATTTTGAAGAGGCAGTTAGAGATCTTGGAATTGCCTTTGATTCTAGTGACGTACCGCAACTCGCAACTTATCTTGATTTGTTACTTGAAACAAACAAACAATTTAATTTGACTGCCATAAGAAGTCCCGAAGAAGCTTGGACAAAGCACATTTTAGATTCACTTTCCTTGATTCCTCCTCTTTCTATTGAATCTGTAGACCACGTCGTAGATGTTGGTAGCGGAGGAGGTCTTCCAGGAATTCCTCTTGCAATTACTATGCCGGAAGTTACGTTTACACTTGTCGAAACAACACGGAAAAAAGCGTTGTTTTTGTCTGATGTTGTGGAACAACTTTCTCTTGATAATGTGACTGTTATTGCAGAGCGTGCAGAAATACTTGCTTCTAGTGATGGTGGATTTAGAGATATTGCTGACGCAGTTATAGCAAGGGCAGTTGGTCCATTGAATGTACTCTTGGAGTTAACCGTACCTTTTGCAAAAGTAGGTGGTGTTGTACTTGCAATTAAGGGAGAACGAGCCCCAATTGAAATTGAAGATGCGCAAAAAGCAATTCGAGTTTTAAAAGTTGAGGTTGAGTCAAGTAAAAGAAGCACGACCGGGACTATCTTGACAATTCGGAAACTTGAGACGACTCCGAAGAAGTATCCTAGAGCGGTTGGAGAACCAAAGCGCCTCCCAATTGGGAAGGGCGAGAAACGTTGATTAAAACTGAGCCAATGTTTAGCGAAGGGGGACCACTTAGCAACGTATTGCGAGAATGGGAGCCGCGGCAGCAACAAGTTGAAATGGCTGAGGCGGTTTCAAAAACCCTAGAAAATAAATCTCAGTTGTTGGTTGAAGCTGGAACTGGAGTCGGAAAATCGTTTGGGTATCTTGTTCCTGCAATTCGAAGAATTATTGAGCACGGAGAAACGGTAGTTGTCTCGACAAACACGATTACATTGCAAGAGCAAATTGTTCAACACGATGCTCCAATTTTGCATGATGCATTTGGTGGAGGTTTTGATACGGTTCTCGTCAAGGGGCGAGCAAATTATGTTTCTCTGCGGCGGCTAAAACGGGCACAGGCTCAGCGAGCTACTTTGTTGCATGATTCAAAAGGAATCAAACAACTTTCAGAAATAGAACAGTGGACACACGCGACAACCGATGGAACGAAATCTACTTTGCCATTTTTGCCAAGAGGGGACGTATGGGAACTTGTCAAAAGCGATGGCAGCCGTTGTTTAGGTCGCAAATGCCCTTCAAATGAGAATTGTTTTTATCAGCAAGCAAGGCGTGGAATGGAGCGAGGGAATTTACTTGTTTGCAATCACGCTTTATTTTTTTCTGACCTTGCTTTGCGAATGCGAGGGGCTGGCTTTTTGCCTAGATACGACCATGTTATTTTTGACGAGGCGCATGCTATTGAAGATGTTGCAGCGGATCATTTCGGTGCTTCTATTTCTGAAAACCAAGTTGAATACTTTCTCCGTTCTCTCTTGCCTGTTTCTAAAAAACGAGTAACTAAAGGATTTTTGCATTTACTTGGCAAAAAAGGACAAACGAGCGAGTTACTTTCACAATGTGTTGATCTTGTGTTGCACTGCCGTGAGGTGTCTAAGACATTTTTCGATTCTCTTGTGCAATGGAAAATCGATTGTGCTCCATCTAATGGCCGCGTTAAAAATGCAGGTGTTGTTGAAGATTGTTTGAGTGGTCCTTTGCTTGAACTTGGAAAACATTTGTCCCTGCTTAAAGAAACTTTAGAAGATGATGCTGATGCTGCTGAAGCAAGCGGGTTTTCTGTTCGAGCGTATGACATGGCTGGGGCGTGCTCTTCTCTTATTACACAGGATCGGCTTGGATGCGTTTATTCTGTTGAGGGTGTTTCGCAAATTTCTAACTCGAAAAGAACTTCAAACCCTTCACTGAAATGTATGGCCGTGGATATTTCGGAGTTGCTTCAATCAAATTTGTTTGAAAAGGGGCAATCTGTTGTCTTAACTTCCGCGACGCTTACTACTGGTGGTGGTGATTTCTCTCTTGTGAAGTCGCGCCTTGGGTGCGAAGATGCAAACGAGTTACAACTTGGGAGTCCGTTTGATTACCCAAGACAAATGCGTGCTTGGGTGGACTCAACCATGCCAGAGCCATCGAGCAATCTTTACTCAGAACGTCTTGCATCAAGAATCATAGATTTAGTCGGTAGAACTCAAGGTGGTGCATTTGTTTTGTTCACAAGTTATCGACTTCTTGAACAAGTTGCTATTCTTGCACGTGATGAGATAGAGGGGAAGGGGATGACATTTTTGGAGCATGGAGCAAAAGTGGCAAGGACTGCGTTACTTGAACAATTTAGGGAAGATGAAAGAGCCGTTCTTTTTGGCACGGCAAGTTTTTGGCAAGGGGTTGACGTACGTGGACATAATTTGCGTAACGTTATCATTACCCGTTTGCCTTTTGATGTGCCAGACAGACCTCTGGTTGAAGCGCGGCAAGAGAAGATTGAGGAGTCAGGCGAAAGCCCGTTTATGAAGGATCAGTTGCCAAGAGCGGTCATTCGTTTTAGACAGGGGATTGGAAGGTTAATACGTTCTGGCGATGATAAGGGTGATGTTTCTATTCTTGATTCGCGAGTTGTTCGTAAATTTTATGGTCGTGCTTTTTTAGCAGCATTGCCAGAAGGTGTTGAAGTAGTTGATTTAGCAACTGAAGATTGTTTTGATTTTTAGTTTTAGGTTATCATGCAAATATGACAGTATTTAAAGCTTACGATGTTCGGGCAGTGCATCCTGACCCTCTTAACGAAGATACAGCACGAAAAATTGGTTTGTCAACTGGCCGCTTGCTCTTGGCTGAACAAGACGAGAAGGGAGAAATAGTGGTTGGTCACGACATGCGACCGAGTTCTCCGTCACTCGTTGCAGCGCTGAAAGATGGGATTTTATCATCGGGTGCGGATGTAATTGATGTTGGTTTGGTGGACACGCCGTTTATTGCGTTTGCCGTGAATCACTTTGGAGCAATCGGAGGTATTCAAACTACTGCTTCGCATAATCCAATTCAGTACAACGGGTTTAAAATTTGTCGCTCAAAAGCGAAACCAGTTGGAATGGGAACGGGCTTGGAACAAATTGAAAAGATGACGAGTGATTTTGATGAACCGACAATTGCTGCGGTTCGTGGGAGTGAACGCAGCGAAGATTTGTGGGAGTCCTACAAAGAGCATGTGTTTAAGTACTTAGACCCAAAAATACAATCGGGCGAAATCGTAATTAAGGCGGCAATTGATGCCTCAAATGGTATGGCTGGAACAATGGTTCCTAAGTTGTTTCGCGGTGTTAAGGGACTTGAGTTAATTGAGATTAATTTTGAAAATGACAAGGGCACGTTCGTGCACGAGCCGAACCCGCTTGTCGACGCGAATCTGCGCCAGACAATCGACGCTGTAAAAGAGAATGGATGCCATCTAGGTATCTGTTTTGATGGGGACGCAGATAGGTGCATGGTCGTAGATGAACTTGGAAACATTGTCGGGTGTGATTTAATTACTGCTTGGCTTGCACCTAAATTTTTGGCTCATGAGGATAACGGTACGATTGTCTATGACTTGCGTTCGAGTCATGCTGTTGAGAAGTCGGTTTTGGATGCTGGTGGCAATTCAGTAAAAAGCCGAGTTGGTCATGTGTTTATGAAGCAAGAGATGGCTGAACATGATGCGCCATTTGGTGGAGAACTCTCTGGCCATTTTTACTTCCGTGATAATTTTTATGCAGACAGCGGCGCTATGGCATTTGCTGCAGTTGTTAGCGCCCTAGCAACGAGCGATTTACCTATGAGCGAGCAAATTGCACCCCATAAAACCTATTGTCAAAGCGGCGAGATTAATTTTGAAACCCCTGACAAAGAAGCAGCAATGGCAATGCTTGTTGCAGCTTACCCTGATGCGCAAGTTGATAGACTCGATGGAGTGACAGTTGATTGCGGGGATTGGTGGTGTAATGTTCGTGCATCTAATACCGAGCCGCTATTGCGACTGAATCTTGAAGCCCGTACTAGCGGTGAAGTAGACACACTTGTCTGCGAAGTTTCAAAACTCCTTGGCACCAGAGTCGACCATTAAACAATCCCGCGGGATTGTTTTATTCGCCAGCGATGGTGCCGTCCCAAGGGGACGAGGCGGTGGCGTGAAGTTTTCGAGGAATACGACCAGAGCGAAAACCGTGGTAGCCAGCATCGCAAGCGAGACGCATAGCACGTGCCATTTGAATTGGATCTTTGGCATGGGCGATTCCGGTGTTTAAAAGAACGCCATCCGCACCTAGTTCCATTGCGACTGTTACATCGCTTGGAGTTCCCACTCCAGCATCAACAATAACAGGATAATTTGGGTCGCCGCCATGTTCGGGTTCTTTGAGTAAATCAATGCAGAGTTTAATTGCACATGGGTTTGCAATCCCACGGCCCGTGCCGATTGGGCTACCTGCAGGCATCACACAAGTCGCTCCGGCATCCCGAATTCGCGTAG
>CAZLCM010000049.1:0-7596 GCA_964558055.1 uncultured Isosphaeraceae bacterium
CAGGCGATGTGTTAATATAAAACCTAGCAAGGTTAATTGCATTTTCACGATCATCAGGTCTTACTAAAAATCGGTTTTGACGATACGCAAGCACATCTTCTGATAAACCGTATCTATTTTCTACGTCTAACCATAGCGATAATATCTGCTTGTTACTCGGAAACTGCTCCCTTGCAAGACGGACTACTCTCAGCAAGCGTTGCGAATCTTTCTGCGTTGCAAGCAAAGATCCAACGTACGACCTAACATTTCTCATTTTCTTTGGAGCAACCTGATATGCTTTTTCATTCGCTTTCAAAGCGTCTGATTCCATACCTATTGCATCATAAACAAGCCCCAACATTCTCCAGCCATCGTCAGAAAATGGTAGTTCTTCAGTAATTTTTTTTGCAATGTCTAGAGCCGATTGAGTTTGCTTTTCATATTCAACTAGATTACTAGATTTCCTAGCCAATTCTGCTTTCAATAGATGAAGGTTTACCTTCATACCTTGAATTTGTACTTCATCGTCCGATTCTGATTCGAATTCTGTGATTAGTTGTTGAGCTTTCTGAACATCTTGGTTAACCAAAGCTTGATTGAATTCAAGAGCCAAAATTGCAGAAATATCACCTTCCAAATCCTTCACTATTTGTTGATATTTTTTGCTCTCTGCTAGAGCTTTCTCTGAGAGTTCTTGAGCTGCTTCTGCCTCTAGTCGGTTGCCCGCACGTTCCCATCGACTTGATTCCACTCTCGAGGTACTCCCAATTAAATAGAGATCCGATGCAATTGCAATTGCTTCTTCAACTTCTGGAAGATTTTTTGATTTAATTATTGCAACCGTTGACTCGACCCTATCATCACTCTCGATAACTATGAGTTGGTTTTTCAACTCTTGAGATTCTGGATTAAGTTCAATTGCTTTCTTCCTCCACTTAATCGCGTCTTCCTTGTTGTCATTTGACATGTACGCGTTGGACAGCGCAGTCATCAATCGCCAGTCCTCAGTATTACCTCCCATCACTTCTTCTAACAGAATTGTAATTGCCTCTTCCTTTAATCCATCAGCAGTTGCTTTCTCAGAGGCAGCAATCAATGCAAGAATCGGATCTGTAAACATAGTTGCCACTGATGCTTGACTCAACTGAATCAAATCCATTAACTCTGCAACCTGTTCGTGTTCTCTCTTTTTAGGAGGGAGCAACATAAGAGTTGCTTTTGCTGATTGCATATCAGAAATCCTCAATTCTAAACGGGCTTTTAACAGATAATTTGTTAGATTCGTTGGCTCTCTCTCTATTGCACTTGACAATCTATCTATTGCTAACCCTTCAGAACCCGTTTCAGCAAGTGCAATCGCTGACTGTCTTAACAAACGTGCATTTGCATCTGGATTTAAACGAATCGATTCCTCTAATAATTTCGCTGCATCTGAATAACGCTTCTCTGCTAACGCAATTAGTCCGTCGGAGTAAATTACCATTCGATTTGAAGTGTTATTTGAAACCAATTCCAAAAGTACTTCTCTATTTTCTTTTGCACGAGCGAGTAATTCTAATCTTTCCTCTTCATTATCTGAATTTATTGCCTGTATTCCGTTCATTTCTACAAGAAATTGTGCTGCAACGGGACGTAAATAAAATTGTTCAATGCATTCAAATGAAACTGTTTGCTGAGGAGCATCTATAACAAATTGTGCTTCCGATTCAGCCTCATCATAACTTCCCAGATTTTTCAAAAGTTCAGCGTGGAGTTGGCGTCGACCAAAATCATTTGGGGATTCTTTTAAGTGTTGAACGAGAATCTTCTCCGCAGCTTCAATCCCATTATCAGTTGCTTTCTCTAAAAGCCCAACTATTTCTGCGGTTCTCATGCCGTGAATCGTTGGGTTGAACACAGAAACCAATTTTTCTTGTGCTTCTTGCAACTTTTCGTCTAGTGCAGCAATTTGATCTTCGTCCACAGATTGAGGATTTGCTAGTTTCCTTGCGTACATTCTTGATTTTTGAAGTGCTATTTCTCTGAAATAGGTTGCAATAACATCAAAACTATCACCAGCAACTTGGATGGCCTTTTGCATCGTTTCATCCGCAAACCTACGATTACGTGCCGCTTGTTTGGTTTGACCCTCTTGGTTTAGCCGGTAATAAACTGCCATTCTTCCAAACGCCAGTGCAGCCCAAGCCACTTCGTTGCCCGGATCTGACTCTAGAACCATTTCAATCTCATCTTCGCCTGGAAATCGAATGTTCCCCGTATCATCATAGACTTCTGTCATCGACGCATTTTCAATTCTCAAAGATGCAAGGCCAACATAAACAAGTAATTCGTGTCTTCGGGGATTGTCTGTCTCAACACGGTCATATGCACTTTCTGCTGACTCTTTCAACCGCCTCCAATAATTAACATTTCCCGATAAATGTGCTGCTTTATATAACTCGTTAACAACGTCAAGATGTGACTCAATATCATGGGGCGAGTACCTTGATTTATGTACAAGGGTTGTCAAATAACTGTCGTAAAATGCTAATGCTTCCTCTTGTGTGACAGGGACAATTTGGTTCAGTGTGTTTTTAACTTTATCAATGTAGATAAGATTATTTGGCTCTTTGGAAACCGCTCGACCGTACATTTTGTATGCTTTTTTATACTCACCTTCTGCATAATATTTGTCCCCATTTTGTATATTTTTCTCAGCGCTTCTCATATTTACAATGAACAATCCTCCGAACACTCCACATAGGATTATTGCGAAACCGACGACAATTGTTATTAACTTCTTGTTCGCCCTAGTTGCTTTTCGTTTACGCTTTTTGCTTCGTGTATTCTTACGATTTTTGTTCGCCATTTGATTCACGGCTCCTAATTATTGGTCAAAGTATTATTATTGATTATTTCTGTTTCTTCTGCCCAATCTGGAAGGCACTTCATGATTTCTGGTAATAAATTATTTGTAAAATCGGTGGCGATATCGGTGAATTGTTCGATATTAAACTGTCCGCCACCCCGCATTGTAAACTGCACCTTGCAGTAATATGCTTTTTTTGAACTTCTATCAAATGCTAACAATCTTATTCGTTCTGGATATGCAGTTGTTTTACCATTAGCAATAAAGAAGTATCCAGCAAACATGTGGTCGTTCCCTAGTTCTGGATGGCTAAATTCAGTAACTCGCAATTCAAAATCGCCTATTGGTAGTCGAACTTTTTTTTGCTCCGAATTTTCACCGACTGGTTGTTCGATGTATGGATAATTTGTACCGTCTGGGTGCGTCACTGTGTCTAGTTCCCAAGAAGAAGTATCCACTTCCATTGGTAAAATAATCGGCTCGGCTGTTAATGGAACAAATCCTCCTGCAACCATGCAGCGATCAGGAACGTGTGGAACAGCATCTACTTGTCCTGTGTAATACGCAATGTGTAACTGCATTGGTTGCCTTGATTGTCGAATGTTTCCATACGCACGGCTAAGATATATCTCGGTGCCGAGTGCTTCTACACCCGCTGCGTCAAATCTAATATCTTCACCCAACTTGTTCCAATTGCCTATTGTTTGTGGCAATAACGATAGATTTTCGCGAGGAAACACCGCTTCTTTTTGAAGATGCACGTTCAATACATGCACACCCGCTTGTAGTCCTAACGCTGTCAGAGAAAGTGACAAAATCGCAACGATAAACCCAACTGTTGCAGAGCCGCTAAAGCGAAATGGCAATCTCTCTGGCTCTTCCTCTTCTATTAAATCATCTTCTTCGATTATGAGATTTTTGAGAATCCAAACTATTCCAAGATAGATAAGAAATGCGGGGATGAGCCAAAGCGTACCAACGAACGTATGAAAATCGCCTGCTGCAAATTCACTATCTGCAATACTAAGTAAGCCAAGAGTCACAACGCGTAGTATGTTTACAAATACTGCTGTGGGTAAAGCAAGAATGACAAGTGTAATCCTTTGCCAAGCATATTTTAATCCCGTAAATGCCATTGCAACACCCAGAGCCAAAAATGCCATAAGCATTCTCATTCCTGAGCACGCTTCCGCAATGTTTAACGGGTGAGAAACATCGTTGTAAAGTATCTCGATTGTATTACCAGCTCTTGTTACATCCAATCCCAAGAACGACAGTCCATAATAGGAACCAACTGATGCAATATCCTGTAACTTAAAAGTAACTATTTCCATGAATCTATCAGAAATAGTTTGTCCAAATACGAATAGATAGAACAAGGGAAACCAAAGATATACCATCGAACGCCAACCAAACAGGAATAAACAAATACCGAAGGTTGTAGAAGCAACTCCGACTCCCATTAAATTGTGATGATGCCACGCTGTCGGACCAAGAGCACAAAACATATACCACCCTAGCCCAATAAACAAAAACAACAGCCCAGTCCAAGCACGCTTGAATGGTTCTTGAAGAATTTTTGCTCTATACAACCAAACAAAATACCCAGATATGAACGGAATAACCAGAGTATGTCCCCAGTCAGCCTGCTGCTGCACTGCGAACCAAAACTGTCGTTGAAGAAAATCCCAAAAAATCCATCCGAATGCAACAAGAATTGCCACAACCCAAAACAATAGTTTTTGTGGCTCTAGTTCGCTGGTGTTTTGACTCTGGGAATTCATTGAACTGACTCTGAGAAAAATCAGAGCGTGTTACGCGCTCTGATACGACTCCAACAGTACGAACTTGCCGCAATATAAGTTCAGTAAAACCCTATTCTTAAATCCAATACCCATTACGGAGGTCTTCCAAACACATCGTTTCCAAAGTTTCGATCAAGAAGGAATCCAAAACCATAGGTTGATCTAAATCCGTTTCTGATAATTGCCATCGGGGTGGCTCCCCATGTTGTGCCTATGCTTATGTGATCGTTTGGTTTCAAGAATATATCTGGTTCAGTTCTTTGGATAATCGCAGCGTAATTAAGTGTCACCGTTGCTTGGAGATCTTGGCCGTCTCCGATTCTTCTAGTTAAACTAATTTTTTCTGGCACTGCAATTGGTCCTAGGTCACCTGCGGAAGTAATAAACTCAGAGAGAGTAATTTTTTCTCCAGTATTTGGATAATCGAATACTCCAGGCCTTCCTATTTCTCCTCGTATGTATAGGTTGCCAAGCGGAGCACCTTGAACATAAATCCTATCCTCGGGTCGAATTACTATGTTGAGTGAACTATCACCCTGCTTTAACTGCAGCCAAGGAATTTCGATAATGCGCTCGAGTATTTTTGATTTGTCTTTCTTGCTTTCACTTTTTGGTTTCTTTTTTTGTGTTGTCTTTGTTTTGTCAGCATTTACTGCAATCCAAGTATCACTTTCTGGAACATATATAAACGCTGAATCTTTAGTTTGCGTTGGGGCATGGATTGTCAACGTATCTACGTCAACAGGCACATTTGTAGCTGGATTGTTTTTCACTTCCCTTGGTGGAACAAGGTCGTCAACATCAATTAGTTCATGTTTTCCCGTTTGTATTATTCCAGGAGAAACGGAATGCGGTGCTTCTTCCCCATCGTCTCCAATATCTAACTGATTTATAAGTGCTTCAATTTCAGAAGGCGTGTTATCAGATTGCTCTTCTTCAGAATTGGGTTGTTCCCCTTCCACGGGTAACTGGGTTGTAGGTTCTTTTGTGGGTTCTTTTTGTGTTTCTTGTGGTGAATCTTTTGGCAATGCTTTCTGAGTTCCACCTATATCGAGTTTGTTAATTAAGTCCTCGATGTTTGGCGTCGCTGTATTGTCGTTATCTGATTCTATTTTGGGTTGTATTGTTTGCTTGTGGGTTTTTATAGGATCAGTACTACCATTTTCACGTTCCCAATTAGGAAGTACCGAATCGCTCATCGCCAGTTGCCTAATTACATAAATATGCCTTGTTGATTGTGGAACTCCGCCAGCCAAGGCAAGAACGTCCACCAATCGCAAATCGGGGTCTTGTAGTGTAAAAGCACCCCACCTTGCAAGTTCACCATAAACGGTATATCTGAACCCCGTGTGATCAATTAGGTCTAACTGAACACTTGGGTGCGTAACTTTTTTCCCCAACTCTTTTGTAATCAGATCTTGTGCTGCCTGTGCTGTGAGACCCGCTACCATAACATCGCCAATCTCTGGAACACGAAGATTTCCACCTTCGTCTACCCTTCGAACTACTGGGAAATGCTGATTTGATTGATACAAACCATAAATTTGCAAATCAACTGTGTCACCAGGATTAATTTTGTAAGTTAAGTCAGATGGCATCAAATCAGCACTTGTAACTTTTGAAAATTTAGGAAGCGCTACTTGGTCTTCAATTATGTCTATTCTGTCGAGGATTGGAATTGTTGTTGGAGTTGGTTTGTAGTAGCCTTGCGCTCCAGGATCAGCCATCCATGAATTGGCGTTGCAGCCCGTAAGTAATGAAACTGCCCCAATCAACGAAAACCCAACTAATAGGTTCAAACTACTTACAGGCAATGTTTTCTTCCAATTAATCAAGGGTGTCCCTTTGCAACTCAATACTCAAATAAATAGCCCACACATAATCAATATGCGGATTGGTATCGGACCTTATCGACCAATGGCAACGGCATTGTTGAGCGATTATCCCACTCTGTTTGCTAGAATGTACACTCTGTGACAATTCCTTCTCCTACTTCAAGACACCCAAGACCGCTTGGTGGTGATACGGCTCGAAATACAAGAAGTTCGGCTACTGTCGATTTAAGTACTCAAGTCCTAAACAATGACGATGGGTCACAATCGTTACTAATGCAACGAAAACCTCCTTGGATTCGAGCGCAAATACCCCGTGGTGATTCATATGTAGCCATGCGAGAAAACATGTCAAAGCACGGGCTAAACACAGTCTGCCAAGAGGCATCATGCCCCAATATTGGCGATTGTTGGGCAAGAGGAACCGCTACCATTATGATTCTTGGAGATATATGCACCAGATCTTGCGGTTTTTGCAATGTTAGGACGGGCAAGCCAAAGCCGCCTGATTTCGATGAACCACAAAGTGTAGGTAAATCGGTTGCACTTATGGGGTTACGTCACATAGTCATCACCTGTGTTGACCGTGATGATCTACAAGATGGAGGGGCTCAAATCTGGGCCGAAACTATTTCGGCAGTCCATAGTGCGGCTCCAAACACATCCGTTGAAGCGTTGATAGGCGATTTGCGTGGAAATATCGCCGATTTAGAAACTATTATTGCATCTAAACCCGAAATACTTGCTCATAATCTCGAGACAGTTCCAAGGATGCACAAAGCAGTACGACCTCAAGCAACGTACGATTGTTCGATGAATGTATTAAAGAATATTTCGGAATCTGGGCTCGTTTGTAAAACCGGAATCATGGTGGGTATCGGTGAAAAAGACAGCGAAGTACTAACGCTGCTAGAAGACATACGTGATAGAACAGATACAGAAATCATCACTATTGGACAATATCTTCAACCAAGCCGGAACCACCTTCCAATTGACAGGTGGGTACATCCAGATCAATTTGAGATGTATAAAGAAGAAGGGCTCAAACTAGGGTTCAGAGTAGTAGAGTCAGGGCCTTTGGTTCGTAGTTCTTTCCATGCGGAAGAGCAAGTCGCTGATTACCACAGCC
>CAZLCM010000050.1:0-7323 GCA_964558055.1 uncultured Isosphaeraceae bacterium
ATAGACCATCTATGTTTGGTGGAGATCCTCACGAAAAACTTGCAAAACTCGGTTTTCCACCAATTTCAGCTGAAGTTGCAACTAAAACAGATGTTCCTTCTGAACAAATTAAACCGCTTGGTACCACGGTCCAAGAAACACCATTAGAAGCCGTCCAAGAAACCACCAAAGTGAGCCAGCCAGAAGAGGAAGACACAACTGAGATATCAGAGTTAGTCAAAGTCGAAGTCAAGAACACTCCTTTATATGTGGTCAAAGACGGAGAAACGCTAGGCGAAATCGCTTCAAGAGAACTAGGCAGTTATCGTATGTGGGTCGATATTGCAAACCTTAACGGTATAACTGATCCAAGTAGAATAATGCCGGGCAGAACCTTAAGGATGCCTAATCCAAAGAAGAAAACAGCTCAAGTTGATACACCAACAACTCCACTTGCTAAAAACCAACATTTAGTTGTTGAGGGTGAGACAATGAGCTCAATCGCAAGCGATTATTTGGGTGATGCTAATAAATTTTATATCATTGCGAATGCAAACCCAACGGTAGACCCCGACAGATTACGTATTGGGGATATATTGGCGATACCAACAAACTAATCAAACAAAGTTCTTGGTTACAATGTGACCATGAAATGTAATAATTGGAAATTAGAAGGCAGTTGTGGTGAGTTTATACATGGAACTACACATGAGCCCTCAGGAAATCC
Source organism: uncultured Isosphaeraceae bacterium (assembly GCA_964558055.1). Lineage (GTDB taxonomy): Bacteria > Planctomycetota > Phycisphaerae > Phycisphaerales > SM1A02. The sequence continues at coordinate 707 of CAZLCM010000050.1, forward strand.
AAAGGGAACAGTGTTAGTCGGACATGGCTTTAAGGGTTATAAGGACTACGGAATGTTCCCTTGGTTAGCACAGAAGTTTGCAGAGATAGGGTTTACTTCACACAGATTTAATTTTTCTCATTCTGGGATGCTTGATAACGATGGCCCATTTGAACGCCCCGATTTGTTCAAGTTAGCCACTTGGAACACCCAAGTAGATGATTTGAAAATCCTTTGTGACAAATTTGCTGTCGATGGGTTGCCAACTATTACCCTTGGACATTCAAGAGGTGGTGTTGCTTGTTTGCTCGCTTCAGGTAGGGGGGCTGTAAAAGTAGATGGAATAATCTCTCTATCCGCTCCATCAACCTGCAATCCTCTTGCCAATGACACTCAAAAATTACTTTTGTCTCAGGGTTACGTTGAGTCGCCATCATCAAGAACAAATCAGATGCTCTATATCGGATCATGTTTTCTACAGGAGCAAATAGATGATCCACAAACGCACGACTTACTTCACCTAATTGAATCGTTTTCAAATCCGGTCTTGGTTGTCCACGGAGAGGATGATCCCACTGTTTCGGTTGATTCAGCCCTTGCGATTGCAGATGCTGTTAAACATCCTACGTTAGTTCGTGTTCCTAATGCTGATCATGTATTTAATACTCCAAATCCGTTTCCTGTAGATGGAATGCCCTCTAATCAACTCGCCGAAGTTTGGAGAGCAATTGGATCTTGGTTACAGAAACAGTTAGTTTGAAGAAACAGGCAGCTCGGTCTCATGCAGGGCGGTTTCAACAATGGGTAAACCTTCAGAAACTTCTTGTTCTCTCGCATGAGCCGTTGGCGCAATCTCGCCTTCTTTTCCGACCTCATCTACAGTAACAGCGACATGTTTGGACACGCCTCGCTCTTGCATAGTCACACCGTACAACTTGTCGCATTCCATCATGGTCCGTTTGTGGTGTGTGATTACGATGAAGTGGCTATCGACTAAGAAGTGGTGAAGTGAACTTGCGAACCTGTGTGTGTTTGCTTCATCTAGTGCAGCATCAACTTCGTCAAGAATACAGAATGGTGATGGTTTTGCCTTGAAGATACTAAGCAACAATGCAACAGCGGTCATTGCTTGCTCGCCACCGCTTAACTGCGAAATGACCCTTGGCTGTTTTCCTGGCGGCTTTGCTTTAATTTCTATTCCTGATTCAAGTAGGTCGATGTTGCCCTCTTCGTCTGGCAGCATCATTATGTCCGCAGAACCACCACCAAACAGTTTGCGGAACATGCCTTGAGTACCTGCGAAGTGTTCACGAATAAGGTTGAAGGTTTCTTCAAACTTGGTTTTGCTTTGCTCTTCAAGTTCTGTAATTAATGTTGTTAGAGATTCAACTGACGCATCTATATCTATCACCTGTTGCGCTAGGTCGATGTTGCGTTCTTCTAGATTTTCTTCTTCCTCAATTGCATCGAGATTGATGTTGCCAAGTTTTTTGATGTCGGCTCGAAGTTGTTCTCCCTCCAGTTCCATTTCATCACGATTTTCAGTTGGTCTGTTACCTTGCTCTGCATTACTAGACCATTCATCGTATGACTTGCTTACATCAATTTCGAGTTCTTCAATAGTTCGGTCTTCAAGGTTTTCTCTTTTAACTTCTGCTTCTCTTCGGCTTAGTTCAAGAGCGTGAAAATTCCTAACAAGCAATTCGCCTTGCTCTCTCGATGATTGAAGAATTAAGGATGCCTCCTCAAGTGCAGAATCGGCAGCTTTCATTTTCTCATTAAATTGCTCAAGTTCATTTTTACATTGTTCGGCGGTTGCTTGTCGACTTCTGATTTCATCTTGGCTATCTTGTTTGGAGGCCTCGAATTGTTCAAGTTGGCTAAGTAGTCTTGCAATTTGGTCCTGAAGCAATTTCCTTTGACGGACAACCTCTTCGTTGGCCGCATCTATATGACGTAGCTCCCTTCGGTCCGCCTCGTGTTTTTCGCCGATTTGTCCAAGGTCTACACGAGCTGCAGTGAGTTCTTCTGACAACTCTTGTGACTTGGTAAGGCAACTATCTAGATTGTCTCGCTCCTTTGTTCGGTCGAATGATAGTTGTTCGATATATGAAGACAATTGCTCTGCTTCTTGTGTTGCATTAGCAAATTGCTCTTTGCTCTGGTCAATCCTTGTTTGTAATTCGGAATGCTCTTCAGTGAGGAGATGTACTTGCCTATTGCATCTTTGTATATCATCGTCCAATCGCTGTAAATGGTATTCATGCTCAACCACTTCGTTTCTGGCTGCGCGTACCCTTGAGGAAGAATCACGTTGTTGTTGTTTTGCTTGTTCACTTTCGTCAAGCAATTCACTTAATTGTGTTTGTCGTTGGTCTATTTGTTGATCTAGAGCTCTGCATTCAATTGTCAAGGCGTTTATTTCAATTCTTCTAGTTAACCAACCTTTTTGATCGCCCGCTTTTGTTTTGCCAACAAATATGCGACCGTCTTCTTCAAGCAGTTCAGCGTCTTTTGTAACGAATCGCCAGTCGGGCATTTGGGCTCTCAAACTAATTGCCGTTTGTAAATTGTTTACGACAGCTGTTTTTCCAAGCACTTTTTCTGCAGCGTGCATCGCGAAATCAGAAACTTGTATGAGAGAAAGTAAGGGAGTAGCTGTCTGGATTGCTGTGGACGGATTGTGATTGGTTGCTTCCATTGTCAAAAGTCCGACCCGACCATTGACATTTCCAAGTGAGGCCTCGACCTTGGCAACATCTTCGTTAGATTCAACAAGAAGAAGTTGTACATTTTGCCCAAGGGCTATTTCAACTAGGTGAGCGTCTGCGTGGCTTGCATCGATGGCATCGCCGAGCATTCCCTTGACTTGGTGAAACTTCTCGGGGTTGTCTAGAACATGTTTTACTGCATCTGTCAGACCTTCACGAGCGTGTTGCATTTCTTCTAAAAGATGTAACCTTGACCCCGAGGCAGCGCGTTGTTGGCGCATAGTTTCTAGGTCATTGGCAACTTCCTCTGCTAATTCACCAAGAGAGTGCGCAGCGTTGTCATGTGTTTTCAGGACGGCTTCATGTTGGTGGACTGTTCTAGTGGATTCATTGCGTAATCGTGAAGTTTCTTCTTTGCTTTTTTGTAAAGTTTCTAATTCAGTTTGAGACGCAGTTTTATTTTTCTCTGATCTTTCCTGTTGTTCTGTTTGGCTGTTAAGGCGTTCTTTAGCAGATTGTGCAACTGCGTGAAGTTGAGCCTGTTTTGTGCTTCGTTTTTCTAACTCGTCTTGAAGGTTGGATAGAAGATCTTGAAACTCAACAACCTTTTGTTGATATGTTGAGTGTTCCTCAGTTATACGGTCCACTTTACGGTCAATTTCAGCAAGTGTTTCTGCTGAACTTGCTATTTGCTCTTTGGCACTCTCTCTTTGTGCTGACAAGGTCGTTTCACGTGTCTGGAGATCTCTTAGTTGTGTTCGATCACCTTCTAACTGTTGTTTTGATTCTTCTATCGATCGCTCCATCATGTCTACTCGTTGCCTAGAGTGCCTAATAGTCGATTCATGTTCTGTGGATTGCTGAATGAGAACTTGGTGGCTTGATTGCAGATTGTGTTTATCAATCTCGGCCTGCCGTTTTGCATCCTCTTGATTAATAATTTCTGAAGCTACCTGTTGTCTTTCTTTTTCCAATGTAGTGAGTTGGCTTGTTAGGCCGTGTAATTGTGTGTGGAGTTCATGAAACTGATCTAGGACAATATGTTTACGAATCGATCGAAGGCGAGAGTCCAAGTCGGTAAACTTCCTTGCTTTTTCAGCTTGGCTTCGCACAATTCGAAGTCGACGTTCAGTTGAAGCAAGTTGTTCTCTAACCCTGACTAGATTAACTTCAGTTCGTTCAAGTTTTCGTTCGGCTTCTTTGCGTCGTGTCTTGAACCTTGCAACACCAGCCGCTTCTTCAAGAATACCTCTGCGCTCAGCGGGATTTGCTTGAAGCATTGCAGCGACACGTCCTTGTTCGATTATTGAGTATGCGTTTGTTCCAATTCCGGTGTCTAAGAACAATTCTCTTATATCTTTAAGCCTGACTTTGTTTCCATTGATGAGGTACTCGCTTCGCCCATCTCTGTAGAGCCGTCTAGTGACCCCAACTTCATCTGTATCTACTGTGAGAAATCTTCTGTCAGCTGGGTCTTTAGCGTTTGCATTTGTCACTGGGTTGTCGAACGTAAGAGTGACAGTTGCAGCGCCAAGAGGTTTTCTGACTGCTGAGCCAGCAAAGATAACATCGAGCATCGCTTCGCCGCGCAAACTTTTTGCGGAGCGTTCTCCAAGAACCCACTTTATTGCGTCTACTACATTTGATTTACCACAACCATTTGGTCCGACTATGCCAATAATCGGTTCGTCAAACTCAAATACAGTTGAGTCCGCGAATGACTTGAATCCAGCGATTGTGATTTTAGATAGACGCATAAAAAAGAAGACCTCCTGTCATGTGCTCTGGTTTCATCCTAAAACCAGCCCGCAATGGTCCACTACGTGGTAGGGAACCTAAAAACGGGGTTAACTATGTTCATATTAACGGCAAAAACCCTATTACATAACCAAAAAACGTCGATTATTAGTGGTTAAAGGGGAAAAATGGTGTTTAGTTGTCAGTATTTGCTACATCGTGAGCACTTTCAATCGGCTCAATGTACTTTGGTGGGTCTTCGTTGTCTGATTCAATGATGAAATCCGGTCTTGGGACATAAGAGGTCTCGGAAGTCAATTTATTTATTGCAGCGAGAAGTCGATCTTGCTCAACTTTGAAATCTGCGTCGATGTATTGTTGTTGCCAGATTGTGTGGAGCGCTCCAATTGTTCTACTGTAACTTAGATCAAGTCCTGGAGCAGGTTCTTCTGGTGTTGATTCGTGTGCTAGGAACATTGTGAACGTACTTAATTCGGGAGTAATCTGCTCGAGGATTGTTGTACCTTTTTCGATGTCTTGATATCGAACAATCAACTCATCAGTTTCATCTTCTGTGTTTTTAATTATGAGATTATTGTTCCATGTTTGTAGGGTTAGGGGTCTTTCTATTTCTATCTCGCCAGTCAAGATTATTGTTGGGAACCCAGTTTGAGTTACATAAATCATGTCATACTCGGATGGAACATGGATTAAATCAAACTTGTCTGCAATGGAATATTTCAAAATGGAGGTGTCGTTACGTTTGACAAGCGCTTCGGCAGAGCGAAGACGAATCTCCAGTTCACTGTCGTTGAGAAGAGGTCTAAGTCCCTGTTCAATTCTATAGTCAACGGGCATAGTTTCAAGAAATGAAATTGCATCTAGTCGGCTTCCAAGTGCATTGCTGTATTTTGCTTCTTCTAATAGATATGGAACCGCAATTGGATCCTTAAGACCTCCTCCAGCACGAAGTGCAGCAATTCTAGGGAGCATGTCAGGATGATCATATAGTGGGCGGATTACATCGAGGGATCTTGAGCCAATTGCTCGCCATCTCCAAGTTGCGGCATCAGTATTCCTTGGACTTGGATCTGCTAAAAGAAGCCGCTTTACAGACATTGCGATTCCCTCAGGGTTTTGCGAGCGCATGGTTATATGCGACAATAGATCCATAAAAGTTGAGACATCGTCTTTCCAAGATGGTGGTACACGGATTTCTATCATCTCGCTATTCATTCCGTGAGCAGTGGGGCCATCTTGTCCTAGTTCTTCAGGAAAAACTCGGTTAACTGCGGTTTGAATTAGAGAAGCGCGTGTATGGCTTGGTTCAAACAGGACTAATCGCATGGGCATATTATGGAGAACTTCTCCTCCCTTAAGTATTCGGCCAGAAGTTCTATTTACGGAATCTATTGATATTGCATTTGGCTCTGCAAATGGGTTTATGAAAACAGGGCCAGAAGCAGTTGCAATTTCTCTTGCTTGCTCTTTGCCCGTTGTGATTGGTCCATGACGAAGTAAAGTCGGAATCAATGTGCCACCCTCTAAACTGGTCGTTCCACTGCTTGGCTCAGAATAAACGTGAACATCAAACAAAGTGCCTTGTAACGATGGATGGTCTTTTCGCATATTAGCGCGTGATGGTTTTCTTCCTGTTGCTGCTTGAGGTATTGTTGCCTCAACAATAACTACTGCGGTCTCGTCTGAGTTTAGTATTTCTTCAGGAGTAACATTTCCCCAGCCACGAGTAGATTGCCCAATCCCTCTTTTTGCTAAATCTGCGATAAGATGTGCTCTGACTTGTGGCGGCATATCGCTAGAGCCGGTTCCGTTTAGTCCTGCTACTAATCCGTAACCAGCAGCAATTATCGGTTGGTATTGTTCGTTATAGGTTTCTGCATATCCCATAAATGCAACATGTTGCTTGATTGTGCCGCGAAGCATATTTGGGACTTCGCCATTAAATGAAATATTAGATCGAACAGGTCGTGGTTTTTCTTCTGCTCGTTCAATTGTGGAGCAACTTGCAAGGAAGGCGATAATTAGCAGAGAGTTACATATTCGCATTGGAGAATTGTACCCTCTAAGTCGTTTTTGGCATTATCACAACACAATATTGTCGTAGCCCACATCCATAAGATTATTCTGGTCTTACAAAGGGGAGAAAGGGGTCAGACTCCTTTTTTGGGG
>CAZLCM010000051.1:0-7254 GCA_964558055.1 uncultured Isosphaeraceae bacterium
GTCAAATCAATAGCCCAAAATTCAAAGATCACTGGTATTTCACACTCGCAGACAATGACGCCAAGATTGAGTGTGCGATGTGGGCTTCAAGAGTGTCTACGATTAAAACAGGTGAATTTGAAGGCGGTAAACCAAAGCAGGGAGATATGGTGGTTATCCGTGGTACTGTTGGGCATTTTGCAAAGTTTGGCAAGACACAGATGTATGTAGAGAGGATGAAATCCGCGGGGAGCGAGAAGGGCTCTCTCCAACAAGCTTTTGATAATCTTGTTAATGAATTAAGAGAAAAGGGGTGGTTTGATGCGAGACATAAAAAACCACTGCCTAAATACCCTAAAAAAATCGCAGTCATAACAAGTGCAACTTCCGCAGCTGTTCGTGACGTTATTGAAACGGCAAGACAGCGATGGCCAGCAGTAGAGTTGATGATTGTGAACGTACCAGTTCAGGGCGAGTCGGCAGCCAGTTCGATTATTGATGCCTTGCAACGAGTAGATAAGGCAAGCGAGCGCATGGAAATTGATGCAATCATTGTGACAAGAGGTGGTGGTTCTCTTGAAGAACTTTGGTCTTTCAATGACTCCGGAGTTGTTGCTGCTGCGTTTGAATGCAACACTCCGATAATCTCGGCAATTGGTCATGAATCAGATACTTCAATAATTGAACTTGTTTCTGATTTACGAGCGTCAACTCCAACGCAAGCGGTTATGGCATTAATCCCTGACCGAGACGAACTATTACAAATGGTCGAACATTTTTTTGTTCGAATTGATGGGTTGACAAGAAGAAGAATTGAATTGCAGTTGTCAAAAATACAACATGCCGAGTCAAAGTTATTGTCATCAACGATGGGTCAGTTACATAATAAAAATAGAAGGATTTCATCTCTATTTGAGGATTTGACTTCTCTAAGACCTCACAATCTCGTGCAAAAGAGGCAAAAGAAGTTGTTGACTCTGACATCTTCTCTTGGGACCATTTCCAGAAGAATCATCGCAAGGGCTACTTCGCGCATAGACACCATAGAGGGCAAATTGGAAGCAATTGACCCAAGGTGCGTGCTCAAACGGGGGTTTAGTTTGACAGAGGATTGTTCCGGAAACCTAGTCCGTAATGCAAAAGAGGTGAAAACCGGTGAGAAAATACGTACAGTTCTTGCAAACGGAACAATCGAGTCCAAGGTAGAGTGCACAACATGAGCGAAACAAGAGCACCAAATCCTGATGAAATGACGTTTGAAGAAGCCGCCGATGAACTCGATGCAATTGTAAAACGAATTGATGCAGGTGAACAAGATTTAGAAACTATGATGAAAGAACACACACGAGGGCAACTGCTCGTGAAACACTGCAGGAAACTTCTTACAGATGCAGAACAGCAACTCAATACTGTGGAAGCAAAAGAAATAGAATAACTTTACTATTAGGGAAAGGACTCCCGAACTTTGTTCTTAGCAACAACTTCAACGATCGACCAACTTCTACTTAAGGCAACCATTCTTGAGCACTTGCCTGCTGCAGTTTTTGTTTTTGTGTTTGGAAGTTGTGTTGGAAGTTTTATTAATGTATTAGTGTATCGCTTGCCTCGAAATATTCCGTTGCTGACTCCGCCAAGTTCTTGCCCATCTTGTAATCATCAACTTAGATTTTTCAGGGAGAACTTGCCAATTATTGGTTGGCTTGTAATCCGTGGAAAATGCAGATATTGCAAAGCGCCAGTTTCGATTGAATACCCCTTCATAGAATTTCTAACTGGTTGCTTGTTTTTGGGATGCTATATTCTTTGTTATTGGGTTTCTCCAACAACGCCATTTATTGGTGAAATTTTTGGAGATTGGTGGCATATCAACGGCATCTACAGAACATTGCCAATGTTCCTATCTTTGTTAACTATGATTGCTGGTTTACTTGCCATGACAATAATAGATGCTAGGACGTTTACGATTCCAATTCAGATTCCAGTATTTATGACTCTAGTTGCGTTCGTTGCAGCGATAGTTCAAAGCCAACTTAATTTGCGTAACACTCCAAATCAAATTTGGCCATATCCATTGATCGATTGGACTTGGTCTGCCGCTGCTTTTGGTGGAATGATTGGAGTTATCGTTAGTACTTTCCTCTTGAAAGTAGGAGTTTTTACTTATAGTTTTTCTGATTACGGAGATTATGTGCAAGAAGGTGAAATACTAGGCGCCTACCCTCATGCGAGAAGAGAAATGCTAAAAGAGATGATTTTTCTTCTTCCTATTCTTGCCGGATTCATTTTTGGTTGGATGTTGGCTTACGAGCAGGGATTCCCAACGCTTTTCGTACAAGGAATTGCAGGAAGTATTCTTGGTTATCTGGTTGGAGGTGGGTTGGTCTGGGCTGTTCGAATTCTTGGCACACTCGCCTTTGGTAAAGAAGCAATGGGGCTCGGAGATGTCCATCTTCTAGCAGGTGTTGGCGCAGTAATTGGATGGTGGGACCCAATTCTTATTTTCTTTATCGCACCCTTCAGCGGACTCCTTTATGCTGGATGCGCAGCACTACTTGAGAAGATAGGCAAGAAACAAAAAGAGATACCTTATGGACCTCATCTTGCCATTGCCACTCTGGTTGTAGTTTTTCTCCGCCCTGGGGTGAACTGGGTATGGTCAGTGGCAATGCCAGCCGTACAACACCCTGTTACTGAAAATATACAGATAAATCTTCCATTGGTCGAATTGACGAATGGAGAAAAACACTGTTCAATACCAATAACACCACACGTCGTTGGATGCGACAAGGTGATACAGGATGTATCACTCATTTGTGGTTTTACAGTCCTCTGATAATGGAGAAAGGGCACGCATGATGCGACAAAACGTACTAATGGCAATAACGGGATTAGCAATCAGTTTTTCAATGCTTGGATGCAATAGTAATATGAAAACAGAAAATGAGTTGCTTAAATCAGAAAATGAAGAATTGAGAATGCAGTACAAGGAATCAATCGCAGCATTACAGGCAGCGGATGATGATTTAACAGCGGCTAGAAACAATTTAAGGTCTGCCGAAAATGAAAATCAATCCTTGCAAACAGCGCTAGATACAAGACCTGAAACGATTAATGTTTTTGATAACATTTCTGGTGTTGACGTAGAGATGCGTGACAAAGACCTTGCTATTACAGTTGCAAGTGACTTACTTTTTAATTCAGGAAGCGCGTCCTTGAAAAAATCAGCAATGGGCACTCTTTCAAATGTAGCGTCAGCCCTTAATTCAACTTATCCAAATCAATCTATCGTGATTATGGGTTATACGGATACTGATCAAATTAAGAAAAGCAACTTTAAAAGCAATTGGCATCTCGCCTTTGATCGTGCTTGGTCAGTGAGAGATTATCTTGTTAGTAAGGGAGTTAACAAGAATCGCATTGCAATTGAAAGTTGGGGACCTACAAAACCACTTGCAACAAAATCAGCAAGTCGTAGAGTTGATATTGTTGTAGTTGACGAATAAACGACCCCGCGGATTGTTTATGGACAATTAAATGACCCCTTTGTAAAACGACCCCGCGGATTGTTTACGTACTTCGTTTTGGTAAGATACGGCTGTTATGGGAATTCACGATAGAGATTATGCAAGGCCAAGGCAAAATCCCCGTTTTGGTGGTCGGGGGTCCACTCGAAACAAAATGTCTGTAACTACTTGGCTGATCATAGTTTGTGCAGGTGTTTTTTTTGTGGACCCATTTTTAGATATGGTGCTTCGTGATTGGCTACATATGTCCACGAACCACGCAATCTGGGGTATTCAGTACTGGAGATTTATAGGGTTTCAGTTCTTACACGCTAATTTTCAACATTTACTGTTTAATATGATTGGGCTCTTCTTCTTTGGTCCTCTTGTCGAGCAGTATCTTGGTGGAAAACGATATCTAGCGTTTTATCTACTTTGCGGTATTTTTGGAGCAGTGCTTTACCTAATCCTTAATCTCGGTGGGTATATCTTTGGTGATTCAATTCCGGGTCTACTTTTTAACGATACTAACACTCCACTTGTTGGAGCATCTGCTGGTGTGTTTGGTGTTTTGCTTGCCGGAGCATTTTTGGCACCAAATGTAAAGGTGTTGGTTATGTTTATTCTTCCAATGAGATTGTCAACGATGGCTTATGCTCTTGTTGCACTTGCATTGTTTACAGTACTATTTGGAAGGGATAATGCTGGAGGCGAAGCTGCTCATCTTGGTGGAGCAGCAGCAGGTTGGTATTTTATTCGCAACCCGCACCACCTCAATGGCTTCTTCGATTTTCTTGGAAAAGCAGACCCAACATCTAAGCATTTTGCTTTGAAAGACAAAGGGTCATCTCACAAGGAGGTCGATCGAATTCTCGATAAAATTCACAAGAAGGGTTTGAATAGTTTGAGTTCTAAAGAGAAAAAAATTCTTCACGATGCGTCTAGAAAAGGTCGCGAGGACGAATAGTTGCCTTCTCCGTTAACATTCGAGATACATCATAAAAGCAAGGAAAACGCTGCGCGAACTGGAACGGTAACTACTCCACACGGTTCTTTTCGCACACCAGCATTTATGCCTGTTGGAACAAGGGGTACCGTGAAGGGGTTAACCCCAGAACAAGTTAGAGCAACAGGTTCAGACATTTTGCTGAACAACGCATTCCATTTGATGCTTCGCCCAACAGACAGCAAAATTTCTGAATTTGGAGGTGTGCATTCATTCATGCGTTGGAACAGACCAATCTTGACAGATAGTGGTGGATATCAAGCATGGTCTATGGCAGACATCAATACAATCGATGAAGATGGAGTGACCTTTAAATCAATTATTGATGGATCAAAAATTAGAATGACCCCAGAGCGATCCATCGAGGTCCAGAATAACTTAGGTGCCGACATAATTATGGCATTTGATGATTGCCCATCTAGTGTTGAACCACAAACACAAAATTTAGCAAGGCGGCGACATGCACTTACATCCCGAGATGGTGTATTGACCGAATCGCAACACGAAACTAGGTTAATGCAGTCACTTGACAGAACAGCAAGGTGGTTGGAGCGTTGTTCATCAGCGCATCAGAGAAAGGATTCTCAGGCACTCTTTGGAATTGTGCAGGGTGGCGCGAACCTCGATTTGAGGGAGAGGAGCGTCGAACAAGTTTGTAACGTGGAATTACCTGGTTATGCAATCGGTGGAGTTGCCGTTGGAGAGTCGCCAGAAAAAATCGTGGAAGTGGTCGAATTTACTGCAGGACGTCTCCCAGAAGAAAAACCCAGATATTTAATGGGAGTTGGATACGAGAGAGATTTAGTATCTGCGGTGGCTGCAGGGATGGATATGTTTGATTGTGTTTTGCCGACTAGAAATGGGAGAAATGCCCACGCTTTTACAAAAAAAGGGCCTTTAAACCTCCGAAACGCTTGTTTTTCTGATGATTTACGCGTAATTGAAGAGGGGTGTACCTGCTCAACTTGCTCTTCTTTGAACAGCAGGGCTTACCTTCGGCACCTCTTTAAGTGCAAGGAAATGCTCGCAGGAACCCTACTTAGTATCCATAACATTCACCACTTCCAGTCATTGATGATGGACATACGGCTCGCAATCGAAGATAATTCTTGGTCTGCGCTTCCAAAGCGGTGGCCAGTACTTTTAATGTCATAAACCTTTAATAGGAAATAAATTTAATGTTTTCAAACCACAAATCTAACGAGCTGCTTTCACAACTAAGTTGTGCCCAATTTGGCGATGAAACGTCGTCAACTGCAACAACTTCCGAAAGTGGGACACCAACTGCTGCAGATGGGCAAGCTGTGCAAGGTCCATTTGGTGACAACTTCTTCCCTATCCTAATGTTGTTACTAGTTGGCATGATTGCCTTTAGTTTTTTTGGTGGACGCAAACAAAAGAAACGTAGGGCAACAATGCTTGAATCATTATCAAAACGCGATCAAGTTCTCACTCGTGGTGGTGTATTTGGAACTATTGTTGAATTGAAGCCGGACCGCGTCGTTTTAAAAGTAGATGAATCGTCAAACACAAGAATCACAGTTCTTCGCGATAGCATTGAACAAGTAACCGCCGATACAAGCAGTTAATTAACGGAATAGATATCTAAGAACCTCGAAACAGTATAGAAATTTAATCGTTTCCTAAACTAAATTTGGATTATAACTTTATGCAGAATCTCCTCTGGAAGATCATCTTAATCATTCTCCTCCTCATTGGATGTGTGTTTGCAATTACACCTCCTGAAAAGAAAATCCGACTAGGACGCGACCTTAGCGGTGGCGTGAGTTTGATTTATTCTGTCAGAATGGATGAGGGCGTTGACCGTCAATCAGTCCTTTCGCAAACCATCGAAGTGTTGAAAGAACGAGTAAATCCTGAAGGTGTATTTGATATTCAAATGACGCCCCTTGGTACAGACAGAATTGAAGTAGTGATGCCACTTCCAAGTGCTGAAGTCAAGGATTTAGCAAACGAATATAAACAACACCTTGAACTTCTTCTTGAAGGAGCTCAAATCCGTGCTGGGTCACTTGACCAAGCATTAGCAGATGGAAATGCTCAAGAGAAGTTTGGCAGTGATGGTATTAGAGGAGAGTTAGTTGCAAAGTTACAACAACAATTTACGGAACTTGAAACTGTAACTTCAGAACTTAAAGCAGATCCAACAAACGGCCAACTAGAGCAACAAGTTGCAGATGCAGAAATAGAGTTTGAAGATACCCGTGAGCGATTGTTAGAATTTAGTTTAGATAGAAATGAGATATCTCGCTTGCTACAACTTTCGCCCATTGGCGAACCATTGCGAGATGATAATGGATATGTTATTCGTGATGAAAGTACAGACGAAGTTTTACGTGACTCTGCTCCAAGAGACGTTGCCTTTGCTGAATTAGAAGATTCATATCCACATCTTTCAAATGAACTTGGGGCACTAGTTGACTCATTCAATATTTATCAAGAGAAGCGAACTGGATTCGATGACCCCGAAGATTTGATACGTATGCTAAGAGGTGCAGGAGTATTGGATTTTCGCATAGCAGTCCAACAAGGAAAGACTGAAGGTCTTGACGTAAGTGACTTGCGAGCACAACTTGCAGAAGTTGGACCAGACAATACCGATTCCTCAGTAGCGGCATGGTTTCCAATTAACAATGTAAAACAATGGGTTGATACACCTGCACAACTTGCCGCATTGCTCTCTGACCCACAAACATTCTTTACATCTAGGCTGCTTGAAGCTGCACAATATGATGGTGATGTATA
>CAZLCM010000052.1:0-7211 GCA_964558055.1 uncultured Isosphaeraceae bacterium
TATCCAACTTTACCGTCGTCGCTCATAGTCCCGCCTGATTCAAAGCAGTATGGAGAAACACCGTTTGCTCCACCCATAAAGAATGCGTAAAGTGTTCCGCCAATTCCTGCTTCGCCAAGGCGAATACCGATTGGGTTTGCTCCGCCGTAAGCCGATGTAGCACCATCGATATCGCCACCTAAATCATAAGTTGCTAAATCGTCTGGTGCGGTTGTAAAGTGACTGTCATTGTTGTCAGTTGCATAGTTTGCAAGTGCAATCATGACTTGGTGAATATTGCTCTTTGACTGTGTTGTTTTTGCTGAATCGCGCGCCTTTTGAACCGCTGGTACCAAGATACCAACGAGCAAAGCGATAATCGAGATTACCACGAGGAGCTCAACGATAGTGAAACCCTTCGCTACATGTGCGTGTTGTCTGTTGTTCATACGAGATTGTTCCTTTGTGTCTGGTAACACATACGTTTTGGGTGGATAGTGGATTCAATTAAATCAACAATCCGTTATAAATATGGTAGAAAATAATAAGTACTACCAATGAAATACAGGTCGTAAAGACATGAGGTCGAGACCTGTAAAATGCTAAGGGCAACGTTGCCCATTCGACCAATTATATCATTGAGTATAAGTTTGTGAATGCCAAGGGGAAAATTGGCAAAAAAAGACAAAATCTTACTTTTAGGACATTAAATTGCCTAATTTTACGAAGTTGTCTTGTTATTTAGTATTTGGAAACCTAAATCAGTGATTTTTCGACCTTGCCTAGTTCTTGAAAGGTAGCCCGCTTGAAGCAAAAATGGCTCAACAACATCCTGAAGCGTGCCAGGATCTTCCCCCATTGTTGCTGCGATTGCCTCAACGCCAACTGGACCACCCTCATAGACGGTCGCCAGCGTTTCTAAGTAGCACCTATCTAGAGTATCTAACCCTTCGCTGTCAATTCCCTCAAGTTGCAGCGCTTCGTTTACTACGGATAAATCAATCTTATTATTACGCCTTACTTGAGAGAAGTCACGCACGCGCCTTAGCAGTCGAAGTGCAATTCTTGGTGTCCCACGGCTTCTCGTAGCGATGCAGTTCAATGACTCATCGTCTACCGTTTCCATGGAGAGTTTGGTGATTGCTTGTTTTAGAATTTGTGTTAGTTCATCGGGTTCGTAGAATCTAATGTTATGCACAATTCCAAATCGACTTCTAAGTGCACCTGTTAGCAAACCTGCGCGTGTTGTTGCACCGATTAATGTAAATGGTTGAAGTGAGTATGTGACTACTCGTGCGTGCATTCCTGAGTCAAGAGTAAAGTCAATTTTAAAGTCCTCCATTGCAGGATAAATGTATTCTTCAACTGCAGCAGGGAGTCGGTGGATTTCATCTATAAATAAAACATCGCCCGGTTCCATGCGAGTCAATGTTCCAACCAAATCGCTTCCTTTAGTGAGAGCAGGGCCTGATGTTACCCAAGCCCGTGTTCCTAATTCGTTTGCTATGACATGTGCTAATGTAGTTTTGCCAAGTCCTGGAGGACCGTACAAAAGAACGTGTTCCATTGGGTCGCCCCGATCTTTCGCCGCTTCGAGTGCTACACTTAACCTTTCTCGTAACTCAAGTTGACCAAGGTATTGTTTAAGTGAATTTGGGCGAACAGAAACTGGCGAAACATCTTTAGACACTGTCTCTTTATCGAGAAGTTGTTCTTTTGGTGAGATGATTCTTTCGCGTGGCATATATAAAGAGTATCAGGTGTGTGGGAAGTGTTGGACTATCATTGATCCTAACATTTCTCGATTGCTGCCTTTAGTTGATTCCATCGTTCTTCAATTGCACCTGTCAATCCGATAGAAAAACGGACAAGGCCGGGTGAAATGCCAGATTTTATCTGTGCGTCTTCGTCCATTTCGCTTGAAGTTGAGGCTCCCGGACATGAAATAAGAGTATCGAAATAGCCCAAACTCACAGCGATAAAGCCAAATCGTTGTTCATTCTGAAGCAGGTCCATGAGTCGACTTGCCCTCTCTTGGGTTTGCATATCAATCGTGAATATTCCTCCATAACCATAGTCACTGTTTTTTATCCTGTTAAAAAATAATTGGTCAGGATGGTCTTTAAGTCCTGGGTACACAACTTTTTGTCCATGTTCTTGTAATCTCGTTGCGATAAAAAGAGCTCTTGATGAGTGTTCTTTCATCCTAGCGCCGAGGTGCGGAAGTCGCAGAGACAACCTAAAGGCAACAATTGGATCCATGGTTGGGCCAAGCAACATTAATGATCCAAGGTGCAAGTCCATCAATTCTTCGATAAACGATTTGCTGGAGCAGATAACGCCGGCGATGACATCCGATGCACCGCTTAAAAATTTTGTAGCGCTGTGAATGACTACATCCGCACCATATTGGATTGGGCTAAAAATCATTGGTGTGAATGTATTATCGACTATAAGTTTTGCATCGTACTTATGTGCAATTTCTGCAAGCGCTGATATATCAGCAGTTCTCAAGGTGGGGTTTGAAAGAGTTTCGGTATATAAAACTTTTGCTCCGTTTTGCATTGCTTGTTCTACAGCATCAAGATTTTGAATGTCAACAAATGTTGTATCGACACCGCAATTTTTCGGAAGGTAATCATTAAACAAAGCCCAAGTTCCACCATAAAGTGTGTTTGATGAAACGAGTTTTCCTCCACCACCGCAGCACTGAATGATAACGGAAGAAATCGCTGCTAAGCCACTTGCTGTTCCATAGCCAGCTTCTGCACCCTCCATTGCGGCTACCATCCGCCCTAGAACAAAGACAGTTGGATTGAAATGTCTTCCATACAAATAGCAACCGCCATCATTTGGTCCAAGTTGTCCGGCAAAGATTTCAGGCATTAGGCCTGGGGTCATTACAGTAAATGTAGTGCTTGCTTCGATTGACATATTGACACCGCCGTGTTCCCCAAACTCGTGTCGAGCGTTTGCCATTGCTTGTTGCGGATCAAATGTAGAGTTTGTCATTTGTGCTTACTCTCTGAGTGCAGAGTCCTATTATACGAAAAAGAGATTTCTCCATTGCCAGAAATCATGGTCGCAAACTCTTTAACTGCTTCCCCGCGCCAACCATTTTCAAGTGGTGAGTCCTCAATCGTGGTTCCTTCTCGTAATGCTAAGAACCAATCAGTAAATGTTGGTCTGTTTGTTACTAACCCAGTAGACAATTTTTTGCCAACACACCAAGCGCCAAACAGAGACCATATTCCATCAAGTTCTTGCCGTGTTTCTGCTTCTCGTTCAACTGATTGTGGTTTGCGTAATTTTATTGGTTCAAGATTTGGTGCATCAATCACTGCTTGAAGAATTTGTTTTCCGAACCGTTTTGCGATATTTCTTGGGAAACCGTGCATTGAGGCGAGTTGTTCGACTGTTTCAACAGGTTTTTTAGCAAGTCCAAATACACATTCATTAGGTATTACTGCACGAGTCGGAATATCTAATTTAATAGCAATTTCTTCTCTGGTTGCACTTATTGATTGAATCCGTTGCATTTCTTTACTGCGTGGTGATTTGTTTTTGCAAATCCGTTTTACGGTGTTGAAGAGATTGAACTCATAGGCATCTTTCGTAGTAAACTTCGAAAACTCTTTTTCAGCCCACTCGGTTCTTCCAAGCTCTTTGAGTTTTTTGGTTAAGTGGTCATAGATAGCAATAAGGTATCGTACATCGTCGGATGCGTATATCCGCTGTCTCTTCGAAAGGGGCCTTGCGTCCCATTGCGAAAAAGTGAAATGCCCGCCAACATCATGATTTAATATTGACTCGATGATTTTTGTAAGAGAAATTGGCCATGGGTAGCCAACTAAACCAGCAGCAAGTTGAGTATCAAATATACTTGCAGGTGCCTTACCAAACTGTCGAGTGACTGGTTCAAGATCTTGGGAACCCGAATGCAAAATTGTCGTAATTGAAGGGTTTGTAATTAGTGCATAAAGTGGATCAAGGTCTTTAATTGCAAATGGGTCAATCAGTGCAACCCGATTTGTATTTGCAACCTGTATCAAACAAGTTTGAGGATAATATGAATCCTCACCAATGAATTCAGTGTCGAATGAGAAGATGTCATCTTGTGCAAGTTCATCACATAATGAAAGAAAATCTTTTGGGGAATCTATCCAATCTGCCTCTCCAGTAGGGACTAAAGGGTTTCCCTCAAGAATCGGTGTAATTTTTGCTTCTTTGTGGGATTCACGGTGGCTTTGCTGTCTATGTTTTCTTCGATGTGATCCACTTTTTCCCATAAGTATTTAATTCTATCAGAGTAGATATGGAACCGTTGTCGCTATTTTGCGAATCCCATATAGAAGAGATGGTGCAAGCTAGTTTCGGAGGGGAAAACTAGCAGCAAAAAAGGAGCGCCGCGCTAAGGTCTTTATGATCCTAGTTGCGACGCTCCTTTTTATATTGAGAATAGATTGTGCTTAGAAGCCCATGTCATCCATTCCGCCAGCAGGAGCTGGCGCAGTTTTTTCCTTGATGTCTGTGATAGCACAGTCAGTCGTTAGAAGAAGTCCACTGATACTTGCGGCATTTTGGAGTGCGATTCGTTCCACTTTTGTTGGCACAATGACTCCTGCTTTGATGAGATCTTCGAATTGTCCAGTAAGACCGTTGAAACCGAAATTGTCATCAGTAGCGTCTTCAACTTTTTGACACACAATGGAACCGTCAAGACCACAGTTTTCTGCGATTTGTTTGATCGGAGCAGTTAATGCTCGCCCAACGATATCGATTCCGAGTTTTTCGTCTCCTTTTGCTTTCTTGCGAGTTGCTTCAAGCGCACGTTTCGCACGAATAACAGCAACTCCGCCACCGGGCAAAATACCTTCTTCAACAGCAGCACGGCAAGCGTGCAATGCATCTTCGACACGAGCTTTCTTTTCCTTCATTTCAACTTCGGTAGCAGCACCAACGTTTATTTGCGCTACGCCGCCTGCAAGTTTTGCAAGTCGTTCTTGTAATTTTTCTGAATCGTAGTCAGATGAAGTGTTTTCAATTTGTGCTCGAATTTGATCGATACGACCCTTGATGTCAGAGGATTTTCCAGCACCTTCGATAATCGTAGTCGCATCTTTCTCAACTGTAACTTTCTTAGCTCGACCCAATTGTGAAAGTTCAAGACTTTCAATGTTCATGCCAAGTTCTTCCATCACTGGTTCACCACCAGTAAGGATTGCAATGTCTTGCAGCATTGCCTTGCGGCGATCTCCGAAGCCAGGGGCTTTGATGGCGCAAACTTTTATAGTTCCGCGAAGTTTGTTTACAACAAGTGTTGCAAGCGCTTCGGCATCTACGTCTTCTGCGATAATTAGTAATGCTTTTCCTGTTTCAGCAACTTTTCCAAGAATTGGAAGCATGTCTTTTGCAGTGCTAATTTTCTTTTCATGGATGAGGATATAGCAGTCGTCAAGAGTGACATCCATTGTGGCAGTGTCTGTTACGAAATGTGGGCTTAAGTATCCTTTGTCGAATTGCATTCCCTCGACAAGTTCAACATCTGTCTCAAGAGATTGCCCTTCTTCTACAGTGATGACACCATCTTTTCCAACTTTGTCCATCGCCTTTGCGATTATTTTTCCAATTTCTGTGTCTTGATTTGCAGCACACATACCTACTTGTGCGATTTCATTTGAGTCCTTCACGTCATTCGACATGGAGTTAAGTTCGTTGACAACTGACGAAACACCTAAATCGATGCCACGACGTACTTGATTCGCGTGCGCTCCGGCAGTGATGTTTTTGAGGCCTTCGCTGAAAATTGATTCAGCATAAACGGTAGCAGTAGTAGTGCCATCACCTGCATCTTTAGAACATTTAGCTGCAACTTCCTTTACCATCTGTGCACCCATGTTTTCACGAGGGTCTTCAAGTTCAATTTCTTTTGCTACAGTTACACCATCTTTAGTGACGGTGGGTGCACCGAAAGATTTCTCAAGAATTACGACTCGGCCTGATGGTCCAAGAGTTGTTTTAACTGCTTTGGCGAGTTTTTTTATGCCTTGGAGCATTTGCTCTCTCGCTTCAATATCAAATGCAATTTGTTTTGCTGTCATGTTTATTCCTCTTTCCTTGGATTAGATATCATCACGCGCTTGCCACGCGGCAGAAACGTGTGAACTATCAATCCAGATATTGTTTGATTTGGTTTTGAGATGAATTCCCTGTGAACTAGTTAATTTTTCAACGTGCTCCACGTTCATAACTTCAAGTTCATTGTCTTTTCCATAGAACATGATTGAGAGTTCTTTGTTAGTTCCAACCATGCCGTTAAGTATTTCTAGTAATGGTCCGCGTTCCATAATGGACACCTTGTTAGTCAACGATACCGAGAATATCGTCTTCAGTCATGATGAGATAGTCTTCGTTATCTATTTTGATTTCGGAGCCAGCGTACGAAGTGAACAGTACATGATCACCTTTTTTAACTGTGAAAGGAATTCTTTCTCCAGTCTCTTGATTTAGACGTCCGTTCCCAACAGCAATAATCTTGCCTTCTTTTGGTTTGTCTTTTGCTGACTCTGGCAGAAAAATTCCGCTTTCTGTCTGTGTTTGTGCTTCAGCACGTTGTACAAGTAATTTGTCACCAAGTGGTTTTACGTTCATTGATTTGCTCCTATTCTCTTTCTTAGATCTCTTGAGTTACTTAGTTATCTTGGGTTAATGATTCCAATCTTGTTTTGGCCATCGATTTGAGTAATGTTTTCTCAACGCTCGGTGCAGGGCACCAAGCAGGGTCTCTATCATTGCTGGTCGATCGACGACTGTAAAGGCACCTTCTTGCAGAGATTGTGCCAAACTGCGTGCATTTTCTCTAGCAGATGTCTGCTGTGGCCTAATTACGATTGTTGGTGGTCTTGGATCTAGTCGTCTAAGTAGTTGTAAGACCCTCTCCCCACCGGGGCGCCTATCTGATGAGTTGTCTTTCAACGGGATTGCTAGATCGACAATAGCGATATGTATATCGCTATTTTCGATCATTTGAACGGCTTCTTCGCCGTTTTTAGCGGTTAAACTGCGAATCCCAAATGGGTCAAGCAGTTGTGGTAATTGCATAATTGGAGAGTCAGACCTCCAAGACCCGCAAGTCAACAACAAATTGAGACGCTTGCTTTGATCAGGACCATCGATTGAGATTGGACGTTGAAATACCATTCCAATTGATTAATGTGCAAATTCCGTGCCTC
>CAZLCM010000053.1:0-6940 GCA_964558055.1 uncultured Isosphaeraceae bacterium
CCGTTTTACATTAGTGCGGGGACGGAACGTACTTTTTCAAATAGTCATATCTCTCAATTCATCGAGATGTGTTTCGTTTAATCCAAAAGATTGGAGTTGAAGATGAGAATCATTTTTATGGATTACACCGAGTGGATCTAAGTTAGCCGCGTAATGCCCCGCTGACCTATAGTGATAAATAAGAGAGTCGACATTAGTTTGTGCTTCTCGAATGCAATCAGATTGACCTTCAGTTAGCGAAACTTCGTTCCCTAGTTCAAATCCATGAAAAAAATCCTGCCACTCCTTAGGTACTGACTCTTTATCTTGTTTCCAAGTGGCGTGCATTGACTCAATATACTGGGCGTTCCATCCATTGATTGACGGAGAAATTGTGGCTGGTAAAAGCGACCCTGTAGGTGATTTTTCTGGGTTCATGGTGTTAAAAAGCGGGTTTTTGCCTTAATTAGAATTGTAAATACTACCAGAAAATAGGTTTTTACGCACCACGACAAAAGTCGGTCGAACTTCATTGGATTGGTACGTTACAGCATTGAGATGGGGTCAACGTCGATTGTTAAATCTCGACTTGGTTTGATGGTTTTACGTACTCCTGAAAGGAACGCTTGGAGTGCCTTTGAAGTGCTAGCAGTTGCTGTAATCTCAAAGCGAAATCTGTCTGCTATTCGAGGTATGACACATGCAGTTGCAGGCGAGATAGTGACACCATCAACTTGTTGAGATTGTATGCGATTTGATAGTGAGTCCGCTCTTCCTGATGCTTTTTCAAATGAATGGTCTTTGATTATAAATCTGACCATACGAGTTGCGGGAGGAACCAATGAGTTCATTCGGTGCGTGAGTTCAGTTGAGGCAAATGTTTCGAAATCGGTTTTGCTTGCTAAAGTAATTGCAGGTGCCTCAGGGCTGAATGTTTGGATGATTGCAGTTGCATCAGCATCACCACGACCGCACCTGCCGCAAACTTGCGAGACAAGTTGATACGTTCTTTCACATGCACGGAAGTCAGGTAAATCAATAGCGGTGTCTGCATCGATAATTCCAACTAACTGAACGTTAGGATAATCAAGTCCTTTTGCAATCATTTGTGTTCCAAGTAGGACGCGTATTTTGCCAGCACCAAAGTTATCAAGAATTGTGTGCAAGTCGCTTGCTTTTCTTGAAGTGTCTCCATCAAGTCGAGCTATCTGGTCAGAAGGTATCTTTAATGAGTCTCGAAGAGTTGCTTCAACTTTTTGTGTACCTGCGCCAAGTTGTATTACTTGTTTATTACAATCAGGGCAATGTTTTGGCACTCGTTGCTCAGTCCCACAATGATGGCACCTTACAAATCCTGCTTGTTCAAGCGGTTTTCTTCGATGGTAGACCATGGAGGTATCGCAATGTTCACACTGCATCATCCATCCGCAAGTTCTATTTGCACAAGCAATCCATGGAGAAAAACCACGCCGATTTAGTAACAGCAAGATTTGCCCTTCTTTTGCGATTGTTTGATGTATAGCACTTTGGAGGCGCGAACTTAAAATTGGATATCCAATTTCCCCATGGGTACGTTCTTTGCGCATATCTACTATTTCAATTGATGGTGCTACGAGTCCGGGGGCTCGTTTTGTAAGTTTGTGAATGGTTGAAATGTTTCTTCTCGTTGCGTTCCACCACGATTCCATCGAAGGTGTTGCAGAGCCAAGCACAATTGGGCAGTTTGCCATCCACGCTCTTCGGATTGCAACATCTCTTCCATGGTATCTAGGGGCGTTATCTTGTTTAAAGGAATGATCGTGTTCCTCATCAACAATTATTATTTTGATTTGATTGTTTTGTAAAGGCGCAAAGACAGCGCTTCTTGCACCAAGAATGATGTCTGCTTTGCCTTGTGCTATAAGGGACCACTGTTGATGCCTTTGTGATTTTGTTAGTGCGGAATGCAATATTGCAATTTGTTTGTCTGGGAATCTTCCCATGAGTCTTGCTGCAGTTTGTGGCGTCAGTGATATTTCTGGGACAAGCACCAGAGCGGTTCCGCCATTTGCAATTGCTTTCTTGATAAGGCGTATGTAAATTTCTGTTTTTCCTGAGCCAGTAATACCAAACAACAAGTGGGATGAGTAGCCATTGTCCATCGTCTTGCCAATTACATCGATAACTGATTTTTGTTCATCAGTTAATGTTTCTGGGGTTGTAGCATCACGCGACTGACGAAACCAAGATGCCTCAACTCTAGTTACGTGGTGGCATTGAAGTAGATTATGTTCAACAAGTTTGTCGATTGGACTCTTGCTTTTTATTCCTGCAAGAGCCATGAGTTTGGTTGGCTCTATTGGGCGCTGGTTCTTTGGTAGGGCTATCAAAGCATCGAGTACTTGCTGTTGTTTTGGTGTGACTCTAACGCCTTGTGCTGGTTGAACATTAATATCGATTAGTTGTTTTGTAACAAGACCCGTACCACTTCTGACAGGTCCTGGAAGCATGGTTGCAAGAGTAGGACCTATTGGTGCGAAGTAATATTGGCTCATCCATTTGGCGAGATTGACAAGATCTTCGGGTAGCGAGAGTGTGTCGCGTTCCTTTTCAAATATCTGTTTAATTTCTTTCTCTTGCTTTACTTCATCAGCACTATCAGAGATTTCTAAAATCCATGCAGGTGTTGGAGTGTTTCCTCTACCAAGTGGTACAGTGACAAGTTGCCCAACTTCGATAGGGAGTAACCTCTCCGGAATGCCATAAGTCAGACCATCTGGAAATTGGTCGACACCTCTTTCCACGGCAACACGAGCATATTTTACAGATGGCTCATCAAACAACCCAACCATACTTAGGTTGTATCTATTACAACACAATTATGCAAGTTGAAGTCCTTCCAAAATTAATTCGGCTCTGAGCCGAATTAATATAGTGAAAGTGACTGTCACCAAAGTGACTGTCACCAAGAGCGAGAAATTAATTCGGCTATGAGCCAAATTAATTGGGATTTGATAGAATGGAAAGGATGGATGAGAATCTATGCAGGGTAGCCCTTGAAGATGGCACTATTGTGCATGGTCGATCATTTGGTGACAAAAATTCAAAGACGGTATCGGGAGAAGTAGTTTTTAACACTGCCATGTGCGGGTATCAGGAAGCCATAACAGATCCTAGTTACTCTGGCCAAATCTTAGTAATGACTGCGCCTGAAATTGGTAACTATGGAGTTAATCAGGATGATGTTGAGTCCAAAAAACCACAAGTAGCCGGTTTTGTGGTTAGGGAGAACTCAAGGGCTGTTTCTAACTACCGTTCAGACAATAACTTAGGAGAGTGGCTGGCTTCTTATGGTGTTTTAGGAATTGATGGTGTCGATACACGTGCGATAGTACGGCGCATTCGCTCAAAGGGTGCACTCAGGGGAGTTATTTCAACCGATTCGTCCATTAGTGATGAAGATTTAGTTTCAGTTGCCAAAGAGGGTAACACTATGGCAGGGCAGGACTTAGCGACAGGAGTCTCGTGCGAATCTAACTCACTTTGGTCTGGCAACTTAGGTGAATGGAACACTCACGAGGAAACCAAGCCTAATAGGTGGAAAATTGCAGCCATCGACTGTGGTGCTAAAGACAGTATCTACAAACACTTAACGTCTGTCGGCTGCGAGGTTGTTTCACTACCAAATACCTCTTCTGCGGATGAAATCCGTTCTCATAATCCAGATGGGCTTTTTGTGTCAAATGGTCCCGGAGATCCAGCAGCCGTTGACTCAACAATCGCACTCCTGAAAGAAGTAGCAGGGGAGATACCTACATTTGGTATCTGCTTAGGTCATCAAATGCTCGCACTGGCACTAGGTGCTAATACATGGAAACTTAAATTTGGTCATAGGGGAGCAAATCACCCTGTTAGAGACATGGAAACAGGAAAAGTAGAAATTACAAGCCAGAATCATGGTTTTTGTGTTGATGAGGCATCCTTAGAGAAAATTGGTTGCACTGTAACTCACAGGCACTTAAATGACGACACAGTGGCTGGATTTCGTCATGATCATCTTCCAATTATGGGGGTGCAGTTCCACCCTGAGGCCTCTCCAGGACCACACGATTCTGCTTATTTATTCAGACGATTCGTCGCCTTAATTGAGCGTTTCAGCGAAGAATCAAACTGTGTTAAATAAGTTCATAAACATGGTCTAGATTTGCTCAAATCCCTTGCGGGTATTACTACAAGAATGTACTCTACGCCTCTTAAAGGGGGCATTTCTTTTATTTTCGGGGCAGTACAAACAGGGGGGCTACGTGTTTTTTGGTGATTTTACCCTACGTAGTTTGCAGTCTTTTGTTGAGACCGCAAAGTTCAGATTAACTTTGGAGAGTTTTTATGACCCGTCTAATCAACCTAGTGCAACCGCAATATTTGTTTTCTACCCTACTTACTTATGTTGTTGTTGCTAGCGTTACATTTGTTCCACTATCTGCTAATGCACAGGATAGTGGCGGTGAACCACCGGTTACTGAAGAGGAAGACGATATTGTCATTCCAGATGATCCAGAATCTGATGAAGTGGTCGAAGAAGAGGTGGTTGAAGAAGAAGTAGTCGAAGAAGAAACAGAAGAGGATGTTGAATCCGAAATTGAATTAGAAGAGGAACCAGAGCCAACCACAGAAGAAATTGAAAAGAAACAACAAGAAGAGTCTCGCCAAATGGAAATTGCACTTGGCCACGCTCTCGTAGCGGAAGCACAATCTGCTGCTAACTCTGGACGCTGGCGAGAAGCGGCTTCTAAATATCTAGAAGCAAACAGTTACTTACCAAATGACCCTTCAATTCTACAGGGTCTGCAAGAAGCGTATTCAATGTTAGACCAAGGGCCACTTCTTGATCAATATGAACAACAACTTCAAATGGAAAGACAAGCAGCAAGGGCAATGTTTGATGCTGCAATGAACTCTGCAAACCAGCGGCTTTCTCGTGAAGATTTTGATTTTGCACGGCGTGAAGTAGAAAAATCAATTGTTCGGTTAGAACGCAATGATAGACGTCTATTTTCGGAATCAGAGTTTAATCAGCGTATGATGACTGCAAAAACTCTGTTAGCGCAAATTGCTCAGCAACAAGAGCAGTGGCAACAACAAAGATTAATGATTGAAGCACAAGAAAAGAGTGCTGCGCAATCCAAACGACAACTTGAAGAAACTCGTAAACGTGCAGAGTTAATCCACGAAAACATGAAGCGAGTTCGCCAATTACAAATGGAACAGAAATATGACCAAGCATTAGACATGGTCAATGAAATACTGTTCCTTGACGAGCACAATGCTGCTGCATTAGCACTTCGTGATGCACTTCGAGCAACAAAGTTGTATAGGGACTTTGGTAAGAGCGGACGCGAATCGGAGTTTGGCTTCTCTGAACAGGGAGTAGACAACGAAGCAGCAAAAATTCCACCAAGAAAAAACATGTCAGGCCCAGGAGATCGATCTACATCTGGAATCATGACATACCCAACTGATTGGAATGATTTAACCAACAGGCGCCTTGGCAGTGTAAGTGGTTTTAGTGACTCTTATGAAGATAGAAAAATTAAGGTCGCAATGGAGCAAACAATCGGAGAGAATTTCTCTATTGGTGATTCTGAAACTGGTGATACTGAGGAATTGCAAGATGTGTTTGATCGCCTAGAAAAGCTAGCTGGAACAGTGTTTTTCATTGATTGGCCTCGTCTTGAAGATGCAGATGTTCAACGGAACACACCAATTATGCTTCAGCTTGGCAACGTGCCTCTTAGCGTTGTTTTAGAACGTGTACTTGATCAGATCTCCATTTTGTCTGGAGAAGACATTGCTTACGAAATTCAGGGCGGAATACTAGAAATCTCTACGAAAGAAGCACTAAACGAACGCACTGTTATCGAGGTTTACAACATTACTGACTTACTGTTTGAGATCCGTGATTTTGATGATGCACCAGTAATGGGATCAGGCGGCGGCGGCGGCGGTGGCGGCGGTGGCGGCTCAGGTGGCGGAGGCGGTGGCTCGGGTGCTGGCGGTGGCGGTGGTTCTGGTGGTGGAGGCGGCGGCTCTGGCGGAGGCGGTTCTGGTGGCACAGGCGGTGGACCAAACATTACATTCTCAGGTGGTGGCGAAGAACCAGAAAGAAAAACACCTGAAGAAATGATGGAAGATATTATTGGCATCATCGAAAAACACGTTGATCCTGATAGTTGGGTTGACGATGCTCACAGCATCGACATGCTAAACAGCAACCTTATCATCAGCCAAACTCCAAGAAACCATAGATTGATTATGGCACTTCTTGCAAAACTAAGAGAAGTTAGAGCCCTGCAACTCAACGTTGAAGGTCGTTTCCTTAGTATTTCGACTGACTGGTTTGAACAAATTGGTTTTGACTTAGATTTATATTTCAATACTAATGACAAATTGTTTACTCAAATGCAAGATGTAGACCCGAATGCACGCCTAAGCGATTTCTTTGTTCCTGGGACGGGACAAATGTGGGATCCGGTTTACTATGCTGGGGTAACAACTGACCCTGAAACAGGGGAAGTAACCTCACAATATCCAAACTCACTTATCCCGACTTATTGGCTTGATTCAGACGCTGATCCAGACAATCCCGGCTCGCAAATCTACACTCTTCCACCACTTGGAAATCCTGCAGTTAGACATACTTCTGGATTTAGCCCTCTTGGTCTTGTACAGAATCACAATCAACTCCTAAAGACAGTTGGTAGTTATTCTACGTTTGCTAGTTCAATTGTTAACGCTAACCCTGCTCTTGGATTTGGGATGCAGTTTCTAGATGATGTGCAGGTTGACCTTCTTATCGAAGCAACTCAAGCGGATAGTCGCAACACTATTCTCACAGCACCTCGTTTGACATTACACAACGGCCAGATAGCATGGATTTCTGTTCAAACATCTCAAACGTATGTTTCTTCTTTGAACGTTAACT
>CAZLCM010000054.1:0-6912 GCA_964558055.1 uncultured Isosphaeraceae bacterium
TAAAATAGGATTCCCCACTTGAGCCAAGAAGTCCATACAAAGGGCTTTCTGTAAAAACTTCCGTTATATATCTGTACCACAGTTGTGGTCGACCAGTTTCTAAAGTACCAAGCCGCTCCATTGGGGATATCTCACCACCAATTGACAAAATCCAACCAAGACCAACGGCAGCAACAGAAAGCCCAATGACTGTGACAATTGGACGCTTTGAAAGAACAAAAATAAATGGAAACGAAGTAATTAGAATCGCTATAGCAGTCTGCCTACTTGCGGTCAGTAATGCCATCCCCAGAGTCAATGAGAGATAAAAGATAATCAGTGGGCGATATTTTTTAGGCCATGTCAACATCGCATATCCCAAAAGCGGAGATGCTAAAGCAAACAACATGCCTACCTGATTTGAGTTTGAACCATACGGCTGAAACCGTCCAATCCCTCTCAAAAAAGATTCACCCGGAAACAACACCAGTGCTGAAATCGGTATCAATAGTGCCAACATACAACCAGCCGTGAATCCATTAATTATTCTCTTAAAATCTTTGTATGTCACAATTGTTCGTGCAAGTGAAACCCCAGCGATCGTAATAAAGAACCATTGAATTCTCAGAACAACACCAACGTTTCTTTCTTCCACTCCAAGAATGAGAAAAATCCAAATGAACGCCATAACTGGATAAAGGTAAACTATTATTGGTAATCTTCGTTTGGGAAAGGGATGTGTGATTGACGCATAAGCAACGAGCAAAAATGCCAAGCCCGAAGTTAGTTTCGCTCCTGCTGCAATCAGACTCAATTCTTGTGCCCTGCCCATGGAAAGCCAAGGTGTGACTAGCATAAGAGAAACGAACAATCGGTTCTCCTTTGAAATCATAAAAAATATGACAACTGCAGCAACTATTGGCAACAAGAGCCATGGCTGTGCCATAATAATCTGAAGATAAATGTCAGTACGTTCCATTAGATTCTGTCAATGGTATCGGATAATTACTCGCTACGGCTCGCCCTATTTTCATCTACAGTTTTGGTAAAGTATTGCGAATGCGACAAACTAAAAGAAGATTTCTGCCATTAATTACTTTTTTTATTAGCTTTGTTTCTGTCTGTTACGCTGATTGGAAACCGCAGATTTACAATGCAATCAAATGGACAGCACCTAACCAGGGTGTGAAAACTATTCAGTTCACAACTCAACAAGGAATCACCCGAGTCCCGATGGCATACCACGGAGGTGTTGATACTAATTCCTCAGGAGAAATATCAAATAGAAATATCAGTGTATTTACTGATTGGGTTCAAACTTACTTACCTGATAATTACTGCGGCCCAGTCGTCATGGACTATGAACAACCATGGTGGAAGGAACTACTATCAAGGGAGATATTACCTGAACGGCTACAAGAAATACTTTCCGTTTACATTCAAGGCATACAAACTGCAAAAGAAATTTTACCAACCGCTCAATGGGGATATTGGGGGTTGCCAGCCCTTAGAAATACGAGCAACAATTGGCTTGCTCAAGGGCATTCACTTGAACCACTTCTTGCCCAATGCAACGCACTGTACCCAGATGTTTATAACTGCACCCCAGGAAAAGATCGAACAAAACTCGCTCAACAGCACATTTCAAAAGTCCTTGAAGAAGCTGCAGGGAGAATGCCCGTCTACGTATTTGCTTCAGTACGATACTGTGGTCCTGAGGTAGAGCATTCTGATTTCGTACCAGCAGAAATATTTCTTAAACAAGTTAACGCCGCACTTAGAGCATCGTGGACAGACGAAAATGGTGTTCAGCACCGAGTGAAAGGTATTATTCTCTGGGATGCATATGGGTTTAGCCAAGAATCCGACTGGGAAGAACTTGATCAAAAACATGCCTACTTTTTTGAGTTGCTACATCATCTTTCCCTCGCTTGGGAAAATGCAATGAAAAATAAACATGTTGAAACTGGAGAACTTGATTCGACTGAATGCATCTATGGGTTGCCTGAGCCGATCAATAGTTCTGGTAGCATCTTCGACAAGAGAACTAAAGAAAAATCAAATCGCCTCAACTCAGATGAAATACAAGAACCAATTGAAAATGACAGAATACCTAGTGGAAGAATTCGCAGTGACAGGATTCAGTAATCTATGACAAAAAACAATGAATTAAAACCACCTATTTTACTTATAGGAAGTGTCCGCTCAGGTACAACAATGTTCCATCACATTTTTAACTTACATGATGATGTAGCAAGTTGGTTCGAACCTCGCACCATTTGGATGTTTGCAGACCCAGGGAGGAGGTTTGATAGATTCACGGAAAATGATGCAACGCCCCGCGTCAAGAAATACATTCGTAACCGTTTTCTGAAATTTCAGAAAAAAAACGGTAACCGAAGAATCATGGAAAAAACACCATCAAACACAATGCGCGTTCCTTACGTTGAAGCAATTTTTCCAGAATCGAAAATGTTATATATTATTCGTGAACCTTTTGCAAACTTAAGTTCTGCAGAACTAAGGTGGCAGACAAGAAGCAATAATTGGCACCATCTATGGGTAAGATTAATGGAATGTCCAAAAACACAATACCATCACTATATTGGGCGTTTCCTTATAGATAATATTCGACGAAACATCCTTCGTAAAAAACATTTTTCAATCTGGGGTGTACGCTACAAGGGAATCTACGAAGAACTAAAACAAAAGAACCTTACCCTTGAGGAACTTATATGCAAACAATGGGTTGAATGCTCTAAACAAGCTGACAAAGATCTTGCGAAGATGGACCCTTCAAAAGTTATGCGTATCCGTTACGAAGATTTTGTTGAAAATCCTGTCGAAATATACCGAGAGATAACAAAGTTCTTCGGTCTTGAGTTAACGGAGAAGGTCGAAAAGCAGGTTAAAGAAATGGTTGATCCAACTAGACAAGATAAATGGAAAAGATTAGACAAAGATGTTCTTAGAAAATGCTTCCCGATTTTGAAGGATGAAATGCAACGACATGGTTACGAAACAAAAGAAATTGAAGAAATATTAAATTGTTAACCTTCATTTAATTTTTGTAGTTGCCTTAGAAATTTAATTCTTCGATAGGAAGCTTCGTCTACGGAGTCAACATGACGATTAATAGTACCGCCTAATTTATCGCTTCTGTCTTTTATAAAAGAATCATCTGGTCCAAAACCCCTTGCTGCCTTATCTTTTTGTTTGTCTTGATCTTTGTTTTTATTCTTTTCTTTTCGGTCTACCTCTTCCTCAACGAGTTTTTGGTACTTGTTTTGAAATGCGGTTTTTTGATCGGTCGTAAGAAGTACCCACGCTTTTTCTTGGTACACAGTAATATCTGGAGCAAGATCTGACAATTCCATCATCCGTTTCCTTGATTCATCAGAGAGTGGATTGTCTGATTTCATCCCATTTTGGCGTGCTTTACGAAGTTCAGCAACCTCCTTGCCATGTGTCTTACGAAACTCCTGTTGTTTTTGTTTTAACTCTTCGAGTATCGTCCGAATTTCAATTTTCTGATTGGAAGTCAATTCCAATGACTGAATTGAAGATAGCCACAATTTTTGTTGCTGATGGGAATTGAGTTTGTTCTGCTTACCTGTTTCTTGCAATTTCCTTGAGCGCATATCTTCGTCTGTAACGTCTTCTTGTTGTATTGTTGGTCCTGCAAGAAGATCGTCTGCTGGAGGTGCTCCGATAGCGGCAGTTGCAAATGTTATTGATGTTAAAAGAGTGTTAATGAAAATATGCATGGTTTGATTCCTTATATTTGCAATTAGTCCAACGACGGATACGCACTATATAATGCCATGTTTTACGTACGAAAGGTGAAAATGGCACTACAACCCTCAAATCTTCGCAACGCTCTTGCCTCAATCATGGATCCTGACTCAGGAAAGGACATAGTGACGTCTGGATTAGTCAAAGATATCATTACAAATGAAGATGATATCTCGGTCGAAATCGAACTATCGGTTGCAAATGACCAACTTCAAGCACGTCTCAGTGAAGAAATCGAGCAAGCAATCAGAGCAACGGGAAATGCTTGCCATGAAAACGTAGGTGCAATTGAGGTGAAGTTTACTGCTGACACTCGAACAGCGAACGAAAAAGTACGTCAAGAAACTAACCCATTACCAAACGTAAAAAAGGTAATAGCAGTTGGAGCTGGGAAAGGTGGTGTTGGCAAATCAACTGTCTCAACAACTCTTGCAATTGGACTTTCAAAACAGGGTTACAAGGTTGGGCTTCTAGATGGCGATATCTACGGACCTTCCATGCCTACTATGCTTGGTTTACAAAGAGAGGAATCGCAAGCAGACAATGGGCTCCTTCTTCCATTTAAGATTCACGGTATTGAAGCAATGACTATTGGAAAATTAGTCGAACCAGACAGGGCTCTGATTTGGCGTGGACCTCGCGCACATAGTGCTTTCAGTCAACTGGCTACTCAAACGAAGTGGGGTGAACTTGATTACCTTATTGTTGACCTTCCTCCAGGAACAGGTGATGTTCCACTTTCGCTTGCACAATTGCTTCCGCTTTCGGGAGCCGTAATTGTATGCACACCACAGGTTGTAGCCCAAGATGACGCAAGAAGAGCGGTAAGAATGTTCCAACAACTTGGTGTTCCGATTTTAGGATTGGTTGAAAATATGTCATACTTCGTCGCCGATGATGGCAAAGAATATGACCTTTTTGGAAGAGGTGGCGGTAGGCAAATGGCTTCGGCAATGAATATAGAATTTCTTGGAGGTATTCCAATTCATCCTGATATGCGCATTGCAGCTGACACCGGTGAACCACTCAAGAATTGGGAGATTAATGAAACCATGTCCGACGCTTTCGATACTGTTTGTACTAATCTCAACGCTGCGGCGGAATCTTCATCCCCAGACAGACCAACTCTCTCCATAAATTAGCTGAGAAAAATTATCATCATTGTGGTGACAAGACCGTTGCTTACGCCATGCACAATCATTGATGGAATTAAAGTCCCCCTCCACTCTCTCATTAGATTCATCCCAATCGCAATTGCCATAAGTGCGGGAATCGCAATCCACCCCTGAGGATGAATTGCTGCAAATAGAAATGAACTAAGAAGAACACTGCAAATGATACTCAAAGCAATTCCTAATTTTTTTGAATAAGTTCGTAATTGTCGATAGAGCACACCTCGAAACATTGTCTCTTCAACAATTGGTGCAGCAACCGCAGCAAGTAAAACAAGAAGGATTCTTATCTGCCAACTACCGTTTGCAATATCAAGCACAATCGGGTGCGCTCCTCCACTTGTGCCCGAAAATGGATCCCCACTAGCACCACCAGTAATAATGGACTGAATAAACACAAGAAACAAAACCAAGATTATTCCAACCCCAAGAATTGGTAGCATCATAGCGTAGCCAGCAATCCCCCACAATGATTCCTTGATAACGCTTGTCCCTTTAGTCCAGCCAATATCTTCTAGAATCTGTTTCCATGAAATACCACGTATTCGTGCCCAAAATAAAACTACTAAACTCCCAAAAAAAGCAGCGAGTGAACAACTCATTGCAACTATCGTGTTGTGCTTTGCCATTACATTTCCAAGAAGTGGTGCCAATGACATAAAAACAAGAAATGTAATTAACCAAAGAGCAAACACCTCAGCGTAAATTCCATGTTGTGGTTTCTCAGAATTCAAACCAGAACAAACAGTACCACTAAGAGATTTAACAAACAAAATTACAAGTCCGACAAATCCAATAACTGCGGCGAATGCCATGAATAAAACGATTCCGCCAACAGCCAAAACCTTGTTAGCAGCAGTTTTCTCTAACGATTCACGTTCGCTCGAATTCGCTTCAAGCAACTCGCCAAACCAACCTAGTTGTTTTTTCAAATTTACATGATCATCTGGAAGTGTTGCGCCACTTGCTAAAAGTTCTAAATCCTCTTGAACGAGTGTTTGCTTCTCACTCAGTTGCCTTTGTTGACCCTCCAGTTCGACTTGCATCTTAAGTGCTGACTGTTTTGCCAAATCTGGCTCGCCTAAAGCAATCATAAAGGCCATGTATCTTTGCCTTTGCTCAACAGTGCCGGCATCGAGAATTCCTGCCTGCATGGCAATTTCACGCTCTGAGCCAAGCAGTGCAGCAACGCCAAGCATGTATTCACCCTGTAATTGAGCCATTACCAAGCCAGTTGGATCATCCGCCTCTCCTTCCTGATGAGGAGCTGGAATGGCTTGGATGATTGCTAGACCCAGTACAAACACGATAATCAGCCCCCAAGCTAATTTAACAAAGGGTTCTCGGTGTTGTTTCATGATTCAATGGTACCATCAATAGAGTTGACAAAATAACCCTTTTTCGGTACATTCCCCTGTTCGCCCTACGTTTTGAGGGCAAAGAAGGAAACTAGATTATGCCACGTCAAACTACATTCGCAAAACAAGGTGAAATCGAACCCGCTTGGTTACACGTCGATGCTTCTGGCCAAACTCTTGGCCGTATGGCAACAACAATCGCATTGCACCTAATGGGTAAACACCGTCCTCAATGGACTCCACATACACTTTCAGGCGATTTCGTTATCGTAACTAATGCTGAAAAAGTAAAGATGACAGGCAAAAAACTTGAACAGAAAACTCAACTTATCTACAGTGGTTACCCCGGCGGTTTGAAAGCACATAAATACAGCGATATGATTGAAAAGCACCCAGAGCGAATCATCGAACAAGCAGTTCGTCGAATGCTTCCAAAGACAAAATTAGGCCGTGAAATGTTCCGACGCCTTAAAGTATACGCTGGCGATACACACCCACACACAAATCAAAAACCTGAAGCACTGGCGTGCTGATGTAACTTTGGTTACCGACGTTCAGTAACCATTCTCACTAGTTCTCAAGAGGAGCTCCAAGAGCTTACGAACACA
>CAZLCM010000055.1:0-6643 GCA_964558055.1 uncultured Isosphaeraceae bacterium
GAGGTGAAGTTGTAGGAATTACGAACATGGGAATTACAATGGCAGAGTCGTTGAACTTTGCAATTCCAACACGTTACGTTAAGGATTTTATTCGGAATCGAGAAGCATTTGCTTATGATGAAAAGAATCCAAATGCAGGCCATCTCTATCACAAACCCCCTAAGCGGTCACAAAATGGGATTTCTCCACAATTGAAAGACGCTGCGGGGGATTCCCAATAGAATGTAAACCAATTTTCGCTACATTTGAGTAAGAGATTCTATTGTTAAATACAAGAGGAGTTACCCATGTTTACAACTACAACCCTAATTACTATTTCAGTACTTGCAGCGGATATTCGCATCGAGCAAGTTTTGCCGGAAAACACAATTGCAGTAATGTCTATTGAAGATGTGTCAAAGTTTGTGCATCATTTTGAAGAGATAGGAGCTACAGAAGCGATTTGTGAAGTAGGGAAAAGTGTTTTGTCAATGAATGGCAATGAAATTTCAGATACGTGCCCTTTGAGCGATACTTGTAGTGAACTAAAAGAATCCCTTGGGGATGATGTTAATCTTGGGATTCCAAAGGGTCACGCGGGAATGGGTTTGTATCCTGTTGTGGATTTTGAAGTTGGGTCAGTCGGGCTTGGTGCACTGATGATGCTTGAAGTAGGGGATTCTAAAATTGGTGAACTTATACAAAAGGCCTTTGAAAAGCACGCCGAAACACTGAAAGTTGAACTGGAAACAGTTGACATAAGCGGCAGAAACGTTTGGGTAGTTCAAAATGAGTTAGAGATAATCGAAGATATTCTTCCTCTCCCATTAGATTTGTCTAGTTTATCTCAACTTTATCTAGCAAACACGGATGGATATTTATTGATCGGATCTGAGCCAAATGCATTAGCTTCATTGTTTACCCTAATAGATGGAGAAGAATTAGAGGAATCGCTTGAATCTAATGATGAATATATCGAACTGTTTCAAAGGTGTGGTGAAGATGGTGACCTCTTTGCAGCAGTATTGTTAACAAATCTATCCGATACTTTTCTTCAAATGGATACATCTGGAGCGGGCATGATGGTTCTCCCAATGCTAAAAGCAGCAATTGGAGATATAGATGGAATTGCTGAAAAAGTAGCCCTCTCTCCAACAGATGATGTTGCATTGATAGGCAAGTATGCTGTTTTAATGCAAGAAGGACGGAATGGGATGATGGGGCTTGTTGGCAATGGTGAGTCAAGAACAGACATTCCCTCTTTTGTTGGCGATGACACTATTTCTTATAATCAAGCACAGATTGACTATACTAAAGTTGCTCCTTGGATTAAACAAGTAATCATGAGCAATGCAATGCTCGCTATGCAAATGACACCAGAGTCAATGGAACAGATTGGCTCGACTGTGCAAATGTACACATCAGCATTAGGCCAAAATACACATTTGGTATCTGCTGGCACTTTGCCATTTTCAGCAGAGACTTTCGGATACTTATTTGCAGTTGAATGCTCAGACGAAGAACAACTAAGTAATGTACTTGGGTTGATGATGCCGACATTTGGTGGTGAACCAACTGATTTTCTTGGCAACCAAATCTTTTCTTTCGATCTTGGTTCTAGCATGATGATGCCTATGCCAATCGACTTGTCTTTCTCTATCGCTGTAGGAGGTGGGCACGTCTTTATAGGGACTTCGAATTCAGTTGAAAATGCTCTTAGAACAATTGCAAACCCTAAAGACAACAAGAGTTCACATGGAACAAACTCAAGTATTCAACTTCTTGATCGTCATGATGTTTGTGGATGGGGTTACGGCGACCCTATCAAAAGTATGCGAATACAAAACGAAATGGCAAAATCGATGAACGATGCAATGTTTGACCAAATGGAAGAGTTTGATCCTGAAATGGCAGCAGAAATGCGCGCAGAAATGAATCAGGGGATGGCATTACAGGATTCTATAATCAAAGTAATGTCGGCGTTTGTTGGTCCTGTTTCTTGGTCGATGTCTTCAGACGATACAGGTTTCACTGCTGAAGTTGTAATGCTCAAGTCAAAGGGTAACTAAGTACAGTTATCTTGATTTGGTTTTTTAATTCCAACCAAGTTGATAGAAGATTGTTGTGAATAGTAGGTCCGCAATTACTACGGTTACTATAGTTTGAACGACGGTGTCAGTTGTCGCCTTACCTACACCGGCGGCTCCTCCGCTAACTCTAAAGCCGTTATAACATGCAATTGCGGCTAGTATTAAACCGAATACCGCTGCTTTGAATAGCCCTGTTGTGAAGTCAGACAAACTCACTTGCGCTAGAGTGTTTGACTTATAGAGTTCGTAAGGGACGTCGAGCATCTCGACCGAAACAATGCAAGCAGTTGAGATTGCTACAACATCTCCGATTATAGTCAAGAGCACCAAACTCAATACAGTGGCAAGAACTCTTGGTACTGCGAGAAATCGAATTGGATTTAGGGCTTGTGCTTCGAGTGCCTCAATTTCTTCGCCTACAACCATAGTTCCCAATTCAGCAGCGATGGCAGCACCAGCAAAACCAGTTAGCACAATGGCTGAGATAAGTGGTCCAAGTTCTCTTAGAACCGCAACACCAACGATGTTTGCAATCTTATCGGTTTGACCAAAAGTAGTTAACGGAGGTTCCATCTGGAATGCTAGAATTAGCCCAATACAACCACAGACAAGGCAAACAATGCCAATAGACCTATAGCCGATTCGGACAATTTGAGAGACGGCTGCTGCTCGGCCAAAACGGACGTTCTTAGTGAAGAGAGATCGGTATAGCCACACAAAAACGTCAAAAAGTAGACCTACAAAGCCACCTATAAACTCGAAAATCTGTAGGCAAGACGAACCGAAACTTTCTAGTAAGCGAACGAAAATGTTTGAGTTGTGATTGCTCTCATTGCTCTGCAAGTGCGTCTTCCTTTGAAGAATGGATAGTAAATATTTGGTCTAGTTTGGAAAGTTTTATGATCGATTGAACGCTGTCATTTAAGTTGCAAAGAATAAAAGAAATAGCAGCTTGGTTGGCTAGTTGAAGACCTTCTATAAATGTGCCAAGAGCGGAAGAGTCAACGTAAGGGACATCTTGTAAATCTAATATGATTGTCGAAATGTCCTCATTTAAAATTGGTCGAAGAGATGCTCGAAGTTTTGATGAATTGCTCATATCAATATCTCCATGGGGCACAACAATTTTTGCTGATCCATTTGAGTGGATTTCGATTTGAAGGCTTTTGTCATCCATTTGTTTCTGACTCGGTGATACTGTGGCAATTTGAATTTGACTTATCAGTTTTTCGCATGTTTAATTTCATTCCACCAGAAGAACTCTTTGACCAAATTGCTTCGTCCATAATCGTCTTGATAAGGTGTACGCCAAGACCACCAGGTCTTAATTCTTCTAAGTTTCTAGATTTAATTGTATTGACATCTACTTGTTCTGCTTCATCTTCTACGCAAATTTCAATTGTTGAGGATGGTTTATGAGTGGTTGTGACTCTTAGGGTGGCTGCGCCTGAGGTTCCTTGATAACCATGGCGATGGATATTACAAAGGGCTTCATCTACTGCCATGGCAATCTGTCCTGAAGTTCGTTCATCGAACCCACATAGCGTGGACGAGGTCGTAATCAACTGTCGAATCGTTCTAAACCAGCGCGGTGAAGTCATAAAATCGAGTGTAAAATTTGATGCAAGCAATGGAGTGTCTTTATTCACGCATCCATGGTACCCTTTCCTCTTCAAATGACAAATACAATGCCGACAACTTCTTGCCAAAAAGGCATCCAAACCGTCCTTATTTTGGACTTTGGGAGTCAATATGCTCAATTGATTGCGCGCAGAGTTCGTGAAGCAGGGGCATTTAGTTTACTAATGGCTCCCGACACGCCAATTGAAGACCTTCAAAAATACAATCTGGCAGGAATTATTTTATCTGGAGGACCAAGTAGCGTCGGTGAGAAGGGCTCGCCTCGGTGCGATAATCGAATATTTGAACTTGGGGTACCAGTGCTTGGTATTTGTTACGGGATGCAGTTAGGATGCCATATGTTAGGCGGGAAAATTGAGGGGGCACACGCCAGAGAGTATGGCAGAGCAACACTTGAAGTAAAAAACTCTAGCGGGCTTCTCCGTGGCGTTCCTAATGAGACGGCTGTCTGGATGAGCCACGGAGACCAGGTCGACGCTATAGGCACTGACTTTGAGGTTCTAGCGACAACTTCAACCTGCCCAATGGCAGCAGTTGCTCACAATACGATTTCTTTTTTCGGTGTGCAGTTCCACCCTGAAGTGACACATACTCCTCACGGTGTGGATTTGCTACGTAATTTTCTCTACGAAATTTGCGGATTAAAAGAAACTTGGCGAATGTCAGATTTCATGGAAGAGCAATGCAAAAAAATTCGTGAACAAGTGGGGGACAGCCGTGTCCTTTGTGGTTTGAGCGGTGGAGTAGATTCCTCAGTTGTTGCAGCATTGT
The DNA here is from genome assembly GCA_964558055.1 of uncultured Isosphaeraceae bacterium. GTDB lineage: Bacteria > Planctomycetota > Phycisphaerae > Phycisphaerales > SM1A02. The sequence continues at coordinate 4,482 of CAZLCM010000055.1, forward strand.
TGCATAAAGCGATAGGCGATCAACTCGTTTGTGTATTTGTGGACAATGGATTGTTGCGAAAGAACGAGAAAGAATTTGTCGAAACAACCTTCAGAGATAACTTCGATATTGATTTGCGCGTCTCCGATTCTGCTAAGAAATTTTTAACGGAGTTGTCCGGAGTAACTGAGCCACAAGAGAAGCGAACGATAATTGGTCATCAGTTTATTGAGTGTTTTAAGGAATCAGCAGAAGAAATCAAAGACGAATCCCAACACCCAATTCAATTTTTGGCTCAAGGCACACTCTATCCAGACGTTATCGAGTCAGGTCATGGATACAGTGGATCTGCTGCCAATATTAAATTGCATCACAACGTTGGGGGCCTGCCAGAAGAATTAGGTTTTGAACTTATTGAACCTCTGCGTGATTTATTCAAGGATGAAGTACGCAAATTAGGTGAAGTGCTGGGTTTGCCAGATGGAATTATCTGGCGCCATCCTTTCCCCGGTCCAGGATTAGCCGTTCGCTGCTTAGGTGAAATTACTGAGGAAAAACTTGCTATTCTTAGAGATTGTGATGAAGTGCTTCTAGAAGAAATTGTTGCAGCCAACTTATATCGAAACACAGACCAGGTTTTTGCTGTTCTATTGCCAATACAATCAGTAGGAGTTATGGGTGATGGTAGAACTTATGAATCTGTCGTCGCAATTCGAGCGGTTGAAACGCAAGATTTCATGACTGCGGACTGGGCAAAAATTCCATTCGAAGTTCTTGGCTCTATTAGCAATCGGATAATCAACGAAGTGCGGGGAGTAAATCGTGTCGTTTATGACATTAGTTCAAAGCCACCGGCCACAATTGAGTGGGAATAGCTCAATCTTGCCTACTCGCTAAGCGTTGCAAAAATCATCCTTCCGGCGGATGTTTGTAGGGCATTTGTTACTTCTATCGTTACCGTTTTTCCTACTGAACTTCCGCCGTCTTCTACAACGACCATTGTTCCATCTGGCATATAGCCAACTCCCTGTGAGTCAGTTTCGCCGTGGCGAATAATTTCTAATTGCAACTTGGCTCCATGGATTGCTTGAGTTCTAACCGCTTGAGATAGGTCGTTTAAATTTAAGACAGTTATTCCTTCGATTTGCGCAACTTGTTGAAGGTTAGAATCAGTAGTTAGTATTCTGTATCCACTTGATTGGGCGAGTTCGATAAGGGCCCTGTCAACGTTCTCGTCTGAAGTTTCTGATGACTCAATAGTTAAATCGATTTGACCGGAATGTCTTAAATTTGCAAGTATTGAAAGCCCTCTTCTTCCTCGATCACGTTTTATTTTGTCATTTGAATCGGAGAGTTGGTGTAGTTCATCTATAACAAATTGAGTAATCACTAAAGGGGCATCAATGAATTTCGATTGAGCAAGGTGCTCGATTCTCCCATCAATCAAAATGGAAGTATCAACGAGAAGTGGGCGAATGCCCCGCACTCTTCTTGTAAATTCAACATAGGGTAAAACAAGTCGCAAGTTGTCTTTGGTAGTGAAAACTATGCTTATACTAAAATAGCAAAGAGTAATTCCTGAGACAAGTTTTAGGAGTATTAAATATTGAGTAGCAACTTCCCCACGTTCGATACCCCAAGAGTCGGCTATCAAATCTATCAACATGCTGATTGCGAGTGAAGCAAACAGCCCAACTACAAGACCGAGGTAGACCCCAAGTACTGCTGAAAGTCGCTTGTTTGGAGTTAACATGTCGATAATTAGAATAATTATCGCAAAAGCAATAGTTGAAATCATGGGACCTAAGTGGTCTATTAGAACTACATCGAGCGGTTGATTCGCTGAATTTAAACCCGCTATAAATGGGAGAATAGCAGCAGCAAACATGAAGGTCACGAACAGAAGACGTATTGTTAAAATCACAAGACGCCTAGTACTTTTTTCTCGTATTTGTTCCAACTCAAAAGCAGTTGGTTTTGATGTTTGAGGTTCTGACATATGTAAAGTGTACACTCCATCCAATGCGTTTTTTGGGCACACTTGGTATCATGTAGATACTTTGGTGAAAAGAAGGACGGTCGGCCCTATTGTCGATTGGCCTACGAACCTGGTCAGAGCCTGACGGCAGCAGCCATAAGTGGTGTCTTTTGAGCTTTGGGTAACCGGCCGTCCTTCTTTTTAC
>CAZLCM010000056.1:0-6631 GCA_964558055.1 uncultured Isosphaeraceae bacterium
TCAAAGTCCGATAATTTTACATTTACAACCACTTTTAAACTTTTGTCTTGACATGTAACTGAATAAATGTATTTATTAGTGGATACGTGAATCTCATTTCTAGAGATAGCGAATCTACTACTAGTTTTGCAAATAACACATTCGAAAACTCTGACTTTCACATCGCGACTACTCACTTCCGTAACGTTACTTGTTGGTTGTGTTCTGTCTTGTAATACATTTGCAAAACCAACTGCAAAGCCAAGAGGAACTCCGGTTGTCTGGTACGTTAATGAATTGCAAACAACCTTCGGTGACGGTACCACTTGGGGCACTGCATTTAATGATTTGCAAGACGCACTTGACGCCGCTTCAAGTGGCGAAGAAATATGGGTTGCTGCATGGGGCGCAACTAGCGGGCAAGAAGATTAGATGGTAATGGCACTGTTAATGTTGCAGACCTCTTAACCCTAATTGCTTCTTGGGGTCCCTGCTAACACTTCAGATTTGCTCTAAATAATCCCGAGAGACGTTCTATACCATTGGGTATCATGCACAATGCATGTTGCAGCGAATTCCTCAAGAAACTAAGACATCGAAAGAAGTAGGAAGGTTTCTCTTAGATTTACAAGCGGTGGGTTTTGATGGAGAAATTGCAACTGACACATGTTCACGTGCAGTTGCATCAACGGATAATTCAATTTGGCAAGTAATGCCTCAAGTTATCATTTCACCAAAATCTCGTATTGGAGTTGAACAGGTACTAAAAATACTCGCATCCCCTTCCCATCGTTCTGTTTCTGTAACTGCAAGAGGTGGCGGGACAAGTACAGCCGGACAATCACTGACGAATTCCATTGTTCTTGATTGCAAACGATACATGCACCGCGTCTTGGATTTTAATACTGAGACAAATCAAATCGAAGTAGAGTGTGGCGCAGTACTAGAACAAGTCAATGATGAACTTCAACAATACGGTGTTATGATTGGACCAACAGTTGCAACATCCTCAAGAGCAACAATAGGTGGAATGATTGGAAACGATTCCGCTGGCAAGGGTTCACAAATTTATGGAAAAATGAGTGATTGTGTGGTTTCTCTTGAAACGATTATTCGTGGCGGTAGTATGTATTGCGAAAATCCAACTCTTGTTAGTGCAGTTAAACATGCTTGCGACGCAGCACGACCACACTTTCACAAACAATGGCCGCCACTCCCGAGGTTTTTAAGCGGCTATAACCTCCCAATGGCTTGGGATGGAGTTACATTCGATAGCAACAGAATTTTTTGTGGAGCCGAAGGAACCCTTGGAATCACAACTTCGGCTGTATTACAATGCGTTCCAATCCCAACCGACCAAGTTGTCTTGTTAATTTGCTTCAACACTTTCGACAGGGCACTTAGGTGCGGTGCTGCACTCGCAAAACATAAACCACTAGCAATTGAGACGGTGGACGAGATGGTTCTTGAAACCGCACGCAATGATGCGAGTTGGGAAAATGTTTCAGCCCTACTTGATGGTGCAAAAGATGAAACGAATGCTCTACTTTTTGTTGAATGTCGGAATGTAAATGTAAATTCACTAATGCAAACCATAAACTCCTTCGACCCATTGCATATAAACGTGTTGAATAATCGAAATGAACAAAAAATTGCTTGGTCATTTCGGTCAAGGAGTGTTGGGTTACTCTCATCGCTTCAGGGAACGAAAAAGCCAATCCCGTTCGTTGAGGATTGTGCAGTGCTTCCTGAAAAACTACCTGATTTCATTGATTCATTTAAGGCACTATTAGCGAAACACGATATGCGGGCAGGTATGTTCGGGCATGTTGATGGTGGAGTCATTCATGTTAGACCAGGTATTAACATGCAAAACAAAGATGACCGCAATAAAGTACGAGACGTAAGTCAAGAAGTTGTTTCTTTAGTACGTTCCTTTGGTGGAGTACTTTGGGGAGAGCATGGAAAGGGGTTTAGAAGTGAATTTGGTCCTACTGTTTTTGGAGATGTCATTTGGGAACAGATGTGTAACATCAAGAGTGCTTTTGACCCACACAATCAATTCAATCCAGGAAAAGTCGCAGTTCCTAACACCACATTCGAAATAGCAAACATTTCAACAACAACTCGTGGCGAGAACGACGAAACCGCTGCATCAATTCCTGTTGTCTCAAACGCACTCCATTGTGATGGAAATAGTGAATGCCAGTCAGTTGTACTTACAAGTGAAATGTGCCCAACATATAGAGCAACGGACGATCCAACCCAAAGTCCTCGAGGCAGATCAGAGGTTATCCGTTATTGGCTTGCAAGAATAGGTAAATCCACAACAAAGAAGAAACAATCATTCATTCGACGTTTTCTTAATACTGGAACTAATGATGATTTCAACCACGAAGTAAAACATGTTCTTGATACTTGTGTTTCATGTAAAGCGTGCGCTACCAAATGCCCTATGCAAGTTGATGTCCCATCGATGCGAAGCGTGTTCTACAACATATATTTCAACCGTTATCTACGACCACTTAGAGATATTATCTGGTTAAATATGGAACGCGGACTTAAAGTACAGCGATACTTCCCTGCGCGTACACTAGCATCAGTCCTTGGTATCTGTGACCCGCCCACACCAAGTTACACTTTGCGTAAACAAATCAAAACAGAAACACCAGAAGAAATCGTTAAGCAAAAACCAGATTTAGTGCTTCTTCAGGATTCCTTTACAACTTATTTTCGTCCTGAGGTATTTATAGCAATGTTAAAGATTGCAGAACATCTTGGGGAGAGAGTTAGTGTACTTCCCCTAAAACAAAACGGAAAAGCTCTTCATACTAGAGGGTCGCTAGAACAATTCAAAACCGTAGCAAACTCAAACATAAAATGGTTATCCCCATTACAAGAGTTAGGGATTCCGATTATTGGAATCGACCCAGCGGCAACACTGCTCTGGAGAGAGGAGTACCCAGAAAATCAGACAACTGTTTTACTACCACAAGAATGGTTAATCAACCAAGACCTCTCAACAATTCTGATTGATAACGAATGGCGTTTATTCCCACACTGTATTGAAAAAAACATTGCACAACAGAGCAACCAACAGTGGCAACAAGTTTTCAAAAAAATGGGTGGTGAACTTCAAATTGTAGAGACCGCTTGTTGCGGAATGGGGGGGTTGTTTGGACATCAAAAAGAATTTAAACAATTATCACTCGAAATTTGGGACATTCACTGGGCTAAACACGAGCCAAGGGAATCCGACTCGTTAACAACGGGCTACTCTTGCACAAGCCAAGCAAAACGAATAGAGAATATAGAATTGCGACACCCACTTGAAATAATTGCTAATTCCATTCATTAACCGCTGCGACAGAAGGTCTTAACCCTGGGACATACTTAATCTGATCTTCGTTTAAGACCATTCTTAATCGCATCCTAATTCGGTCATTCAATTCCTTGCGCTGGAACCGAAGTCGCTCCAATCGCAATTGTCTATGCATATCTTCAGTATTAAGAAACTCCCCATCGCTCTTTGATGTTGCATTTTCTTGATGATTCTTAATCATCGCTTCACACAAACTCCAATAGTCAGAACGATACGAAGTTGCAAGTTCTTTGAGTTGACTCGCTTGTGCTCCGTCAATATTTGGTATAGCGATGGCTGCAGTTAACATAGTTGTTAAGTCAGCATCTTTCTTCAAAATATCTGGATACGCTTTCTTTACAAATTCTGTTCGGACTCTCCAATAATCGGTTTTCGAAACAGAACTAAGCAGAGATTCCATAACTCTTTGATTTGCTAGCAATAATGCCCTCTTCGAAGTACTTACATCTAGAAACGCATCTCTCCATCTTTCTTGCATTTTTTCCGCAACTCTTTGGTTCTGTTCTGATTCTTCCACTAACCACATAGCATCTTGCAAATGGTTCAAGTTGTACATCGATTTAACATAATTATTGTGTTCAGTTTGAACTTTTTCATGATACCCCTGCATTGCATTCAACAATGCTTTAACTGACTCGTCTTCAAGTCCACTTTGCAATTCACTTGACTTATTTGACATTACATAAAGACCAACCAAATCTATAGTGTCGCCTTCCCCGCCTCGCCAGCCAAATGGGTCATCGGGTGCAGCAGTACGCTGTCGTTCACGATGGTTTTCGAGCATCTTTAAATTACTGTCATTGCGTTCTAGTCCGGTTATCGCTGCTAAGTCATCAAAAAATGTAGTATCCAAGGAAGCAACCGATTCAGCTGCTTCCTTGCTTGCTGCTCCAATACTACGCAATCTAGCACCTTGCGAAAGTTCCTTGTCGTCGTTTATGGTTTTGGACTGCAAAGATATTGTTTCATTTGCTACTTCATATTGTTCTCGGTACTCATCATAGACGGCACTAATAATCATAGTTCCGTTCTCATCCAACTCAAGAACACTAGATGCCCTCTCAGGAAATGATGGGGCGATTGGTTTTGGTATTTCAGCTCCACCGTAAAGTTTATTCTTATCGTCTTCTTTGTTTTTATTGTTCTCATCTGTGCTTTGTTCACTTACATGTACACCTGTTGATGTTCCGTCGCTACTCACAACGACTGTTGTGCTAGAAGTAAGTTCAAAACTGCCCTTTTCATTTTTTGAATCTTTTAATTTAGCAACTAAATCTTTACCCAATATCCCATTTATTTTTGATTCTGTTGCATCGACAAACTGTTTAGTGCCTTCTTTTCGTTTTTCAAGTTTTTCATCGAACTCAGTTCCAACTTCACCACTCATAATTGCAATGTTCAAAACTTTGCGCGACTTTTCAAGTATATCCGCATACAACCCGCTTCTCTTTTTCCATTTACCACGAAAATCTTCTTGGACATCAAGCAGTTCCTGTTTCTGCCAATCAGTGAGTTCTTTAAGAGAAAGTGCTTTATCAAGGAAGCCTTCAATTTTACTCCCACCTCGAACCGCATCACGGAACGATCGTTTGAAGTAATACTCCTGCAACTTTCTAGCATTTTCTTCGCCTAGAATTGGGTCTAGTTTTCTCCATGTCGACCAATTAAGTTGGCTAATGTCATAGGCCTGTTTAACTAGTGGCTGAAGCAATGCGTCGCCTCTACTTTTCAAATCCTCTAATGCAGATTCATCGCCCATAAAACGCATCATCATTGTTTGCTGATCCATATCACGAATTCCAAGTTCGTCAATCTGGTCGAGAATCGATTCAATTGTCTCAAAAATAGAATTAAAACTTTGCTTTACTTCTGAAAGGTAGCGCTGATTGTAATTATCTAATATCTCCTCTACTTCTTGAGTTGAATCTGCGTTTAACTGTCCGTACAGATTGCGCAAGTTCGACCTAGCGCCACGGTTGAGTTCGCCAAGAAGTTGTGTTGTAAAAATATTGTATGCCTTTAACTCTCGTTCGATACGCTGTCTTGCTAGTTCGGTCGATTGTTTCTGGGTTAGCATCCCTTCAAGTTCATCAAAAAAAATGGTGTCAGATCTATGAATAGCAGCCATCGCTCTTTTGGCTAATTTCATTAACCCCTCAACCATATCACGTTCGGGAATACTAAAACGCATAAACCCAAACGATTTGACTGCGTCAGTCAAACCATTTTCTAAGTCAGCGATTTCTCCTTCCCGAACATCATTAAAGTCGACCAAGTATCTGTCGTAAACATCTAGGACGGCTTCTCTTTGAGCACTCGTCAAACCAAGTTTGTTCGACATCAGTTCCAGTTCTCGAACTTTGACCGGGTCCGTTAAAACAGGAATCCCCTGTGCGTTCACCTCTAGAGAAAACGAGAACGCAGAAACTAGAAAGAGAAGAATAGTTGTAAAGAATATATTTTTCATGCATATATAGTATCAACTAAAAAATAACGCAATGAGCGTAACTCATTGCGTTATTGGGTTTTACCTTAAAAACTGTGTTTATGCAGCTTTACGCGGTCGAACATTTTTGCCAACTGTGCGTTGGTCTTCTGTTGCACGGCGTTCTGATTCTGTTGTTAATTTCGTTTTCAATTCTGCTGGTGAACTTGCCCAAAGGTCTGCACCGATTTCTTCTGCGAGACCTTCAACTCTATTAAAGAGTCCACCGCCAACTGCAATTTGAGTATTTGGTGATGCACCGATTGATTTAATTGTGTCAATAATATTTCGAATGTGTGGTGCATCGCATGGTGCTGAAGAGAACATACAAAGTGCGTCTGGTTTGCATTCGTTTGTTTCAGCAAGAATTTCATCCGCTGGTACTCCGCCGCCACCAAACTTCACGTTCCATCCGTCTGCTTCGCAGAGATCCGCAACAATTTGTGCTGCAAGATCGTCTGCTTCGCTCGGTCCACAGAATAAAAGAATACTTTTGTTGTTGCTTGTTTGTTGTGTGTAGCCAGCCTGAACTTGGTCAACTAATGATCGAAGTAGGCGTGTTGCATAGTGATGAGCAACACTTGTCATTTGGTCAGACCGGTAAAGTGTGTTAATTGCATCAAGAACTGGCCAGAAACCGTTCTCGGAAATTTCTTCAGCTGTCCAACCGCTTGTGATTGCTTCTGCGACAAAAGCACGAGCAGCAGGTCGATCGCCTGTAATGAGTAGTGGAAATAGTTTTTCAATAAAAGTATCAGTGTTCACGGCAAAACCCCTTTTGCGTT
>CAZLCM010000057.1:0-6578 GCA_964558055.1 uncultured Isosphaeraceae bacterium
AACCACCCCCGAAAAAACCACCCACGAACGAACCACCCACGAACGAATCACCCCCGAAAAAACGACATCCGAAAAAACGACACCCGAAAAAACGACCCACGAACGAACCACCCCCGAAAAAACGACACCCGAAAAAACGACCACTGTCAAGGAGGACAACCGATGGTCAGACGAGCTAGATACACCGAGAATTTCTTCTTCGACCACTTTGCCTACCAAGCCCTCTATCACGGAGAAGACAGATTCTGTTTCTCGCATGATTGTGCAAGAAACAATGTCAGTCGAAGCAACGAAGTTCTCAAGAAGCGGAATCGTTACCGAAAATGTTGCGGTCCAAGCATCTGCATTAAGCCAGTCAACAGCAGCTCTGCAAGGCGATGCGCCACCCTGTCCTGAATGTGGGCAAATTACCGTAAGAAGCGGCACTTGTTACAAGTGCATGAACTGTGGTGCTTCACTTGGATGTAGTTAATTAGAAACGAACTTTTTTGAAAGGAACAATTGGTTGGGAATGAACGATAACAGGACACGGATGACAGGAGGTGTTAATGGCGTAGGTGGATGGAACTACCTCGCCGCTGCGAATGAAGATGGAGTGTCATTCGCAACACGCGCTTTGAGCAAGCATTTCCTGATACACCTGCGTCGATCATTATGTACAACGCCTACGGCTCAAGGATGAACTGAGGCACCTGTGAAGTCCCTGTTTCGTGTTACCCCTCTAGTGGCACGAACAAAACAGGAGCGACTTCTTCTCTTCCCTCCCCCCCGAGACGGACCCACCACCGACTCGGGGGGTTCTTTTTTTCCTATCTGTTCATCAACAAAGTGACTGTCAATTTAGTGCCAAAAGCGATGCGGGGTTGGAGCGGCGGTCACCAACGCGAGTACCGAGTCTGGTACAATCACGAACGTATGGATTTCACCAACTATCTCCCAGTTTTGCTTATTATTTTGATGGCCATCGGGTTCGGCGTCATCAACATTGTTGCTTCGGGTTTACTTGGGCCAAAGCGATCTGGCGATGTCAAAGATTCTGTCTATGAATCTGGTGTGAATCCAATTGGAACTGCTAGAAAGCGGTTCAACGTCCGATTCTTTATCCTTGCAATGACCTTTCTAGTCTTTGATATTGAAATTATCTTTCTTTATCCTTGGGCAGTCGATTTCACCCAACTCGCTCAAGGAAGCCCTGATGCGGTACTTTTCTTTGGACGAATTTTGTTCTTCCTTGGGACAAGCATTTTTGCCTATATGTACGCATGGAAGAAAGGTATTTTCCGCTGGGACTAAGAGGACGATTTGAGGTAGAATGCCTCGCCCCCGAAATTGTTATTCGGGTCGTTTCCGCGTTACGCGGGGTGTAGCTCAGCTTGGCAGAGCGCTTGTTTTGGGAACAAGAGGTCGCAGGTTCAAATCCTGTCACCCCGACTTACAGAAACAGCCCTTCATTAGAAGGGCTGTTTCTGTAAGTCGGAAAGAAGCTCGTTTCACTCGCCTCTTTGGTGTTCTCAAGATGTGTAGGATTGAAGGAACGAAGCGCCCATTCAATCCTACACATCTTTCGCCCACCGTGACATGATTTGCGGCGCTTGCAGCAAAGCTGCAGCGGCGTCAAATCCCTGTCACCTGAGATGATGAACACAACACCAGAAACACAAGGATTGAAGGAACGAAGCGCCCATTCAATCCTCCACATCTTTCGCCCACCGTGACATGATTTGGCGGCGCTTGCAGCAGAGCTGCAGCGGCGTCAAATCCCTGTCACCTGAGATGATGAACACAACACTTCAAATACAAGGATTGAAGGAACGAAGCGCCCATTCAATCCTACACATCTTTCGCGCTGCCTTTTGGCTTTGAAAGTGACAGTCACTTTTGAACCGTTTGCTATACAACAACTTACATGAGGATTCTAGAAACACTAGATAGTGAAACAAAACTCTAAAGAACGCTCAACACTCCGGAACTACTTAAGAGTTTGGTATTAGCAACTTCTTGATTCTAACATCCCCAGCCCGCCTTGAATTATCATCGATTTGCTTCTGTATGAGTTCTAATGATCTTTGCATGTGTAGATACAAATTGTGGTTTACCGTTTGCTCTCTCATAACTTCATTGAGATTTTCTGCCTCTGCTTCTAGAACAGTAAGATACACCTTGGACTGTTCCAAGTGGTTTGTTGCCTCCTCCGCCCCATCTGTTTCACTGGCAAGAGAAAGCATTGCTTCGGCGGATCGAACTCCAATTTGAGCATCTAAAACCCGTTCTGCAAGTAATTCCATCATAACCCACTCTTGGGATTGAGCTGGGTGAGTCAGTTGAGCACCTTTGAACCGAACAAATCTATCCATATCATCAAGCATATCCTGTTGCAACAATTGCAAATTCACTCTGACCTCCTTCAACACTTTTATTTCTTTGTCTAATTGAGCTACACTTGGCTCTGCTTTGATAGTAGAACTTGCATTATTTTCTGGTTCACATGCAGTCAACAATGCCATAGTTGTAACGCTAATAGCAAAGGTCTTCAATAATAGTCTATTTCTCATGCTACTCTCCTTCTTGATTATCAGATATACGATGACCAAGATAAGGCTGTTCTGCAATATTGAAAAAATACTTACTATTGTGGCTTAGCCTTTATCGGCTGCAACACAAGATGGATGGTTTGAATATTTTTTGAATCATCTCTATGAAATACATGCTCTTGTGATTCTCTACCTGGAAATTCAAAAAGGAAGATATCGCCATCTTTTGGATGAAAGTCCTCCCCCACAAAGTCGTAAGTGTGGTCCGTTCGACAGATATATTTCTTAGGGTCAATTACAACAGAACTTGTTCCATCTTTTAGATTGTTCGTCACTGGGGCGCCCAATCGATAAACAGATGCTCCCTTGGGTTCACTGGTAAATGTAATGCTCTTTATCTCCTCAGGAACAAACGTAGGCACTAGGATGCGTTTATGGTCACCCTTTGGAATCTCAATAGTATATATATTCGGTTTTCTAGAGCTATTAGATGGTTTTGCTCTTACAAGCACTTTGAGAACTGGGATTTTCACATCGTTCCCTTTTCCTGGTTTGCCTATAAACATTGTGTCCTCTGTGATGAGTTTATCTATCTCTTGGGGTGTAAAGGTATATGTCAAGCCAAAACCGATCTCATCATCACCTGTTAGAGATTTTGACCACCCAATATATTCATAACCAGTGCCATAATCAAACTCTATTCGAACTCCATCATCTTCTGTAATCACCGTAAGGGTTGTGAGATCCGGCTCAAAGGAAAACACGATGTCTGTATTTCGTCCTGGATGAATCTCAACAAACTGATGAACCTGAGCAGACGATGGAACGCTTGGAGTGTTGGGCATCAATGAATAATCGGGCATAGCAATTACTACATATTTCATGTGCCCTTGCAATTTACCTGCTTCTAATTTTGTACACGTTAGTTCTACTGGCGTTCTAAAGTCTAGGAGGCCTTCGCGTAACATTGGCCAATCTTCTGGCACAAAATCTATAGCGATATCATCGATCTGTATTTTAACAGATGCTGGAGCGCCTTTCGTAAAAGAGTAATCTCCCCCGTTTTCTCCAACTATTTGTGTGCTAAAGTTAATTTTTGTGTCTAACCTCGCAAGATTTATTGCTGGCGTTGAAAAATCTTGATGCCTATCAATCGTTAAATCCGCAACTACTTCTCTGTATCCATCCTTGGTGAATGTCAATTCGTCTGTAACGCTCCCATCCTCATCGTAATCAACCTCATCAAATCGGCTATCTGGAATTGACGCCTGAAAATCTGTTGTTCTGTTAAATTCAGAAAAAAACTTGCCTTGAACATTTACTCCACTCGGGTTGGTTTTCACACCAATGATCGTGTTCGATTTGCAGCCACCTACAAACAACACCAAGGTTGTGAGCAGTAAACTCATCTGAAAAAATTGGCCAACCGTGCATTTTTGAAAATTCATTCAAACTTCTCCGTCAATTCGTGTTTTTTACCGGGTTCAATTTTAAGATCTCTCTTTACTTTTCCCTCTGAGGAATGGAAGACCACTTCAAGGTACAAGAAATCGCTGTATGGATTTGCAGGGTCATCAAACAATTGTGCGAGTTCATCTGGCTCAAGCACTATTTCACAGGGAAGTTTGTGTTGTTCGTTAAACTGCGGCAATTCGATTGCTGCTCCCGAAACTTTTGAATGAAACGCAACAGTTGTCATCATTGGGATGAGTCGATATTTCCACTCAGCCTGATCGCCTATGCAGAGCTCTCTTGTTTCTTGCAACGGCTCGTAGTAAGGCCGCTTTGCTGTGATTGTAAAATCTAGACAGCCGTTGTCTTTCCAAAGTTCGTTTGAATCAACTGCGATTCCATCTCCGAAATTCCAATTCCCTTTGATAGCCCGTGAGTTTTGTGTAACTGTTACAAGAGAAGCAGGAGATACTCGAACTGTAAGATTAGTTTCAGGCCGCTCTAGTTTTACAAAAACAGTTCTGCCGTCTATTGGATTCCATCCCGAATACCTTACTTCCCTATATCCACCCTTACTGAAAAGTAAATTGTAACGGCGACTTTGGTCTTTTTTGGAAAAGGTATAACTCGCGGGGGTTTTGTCTATCAGAACAAAACCATCTTCCGAAATTTCTACACCAGGAGGTTCCGTCTCAAAATATACAGTAGCAGGTGAGCAACCTGTGAAACTGATTAAAAAACAGAGCAACCCTATTTTGGTCAAACAATTTAAGTAATTCATTTTCTACTCCAAACTCGGATTATAATTGTTGAACGGAACTGTGGGAATAATATCACGATTGCACCCCCCATGCCAATGAGCACCTTCTGCTTGACATTCCCCGCAAAATCCTGAATCTCTAGATGCAAAAATAGAACACGAGGGTAGGACAAGCAAACAACATACAATGGCTAGTGCCAAAACATACTTCGTCAAATCCTTTTGATTATTCTCTCTTGAATACATGTTCTTTAGAGCCTTTTTTTCTATGAAACTCACCCCACACATCTTGCATGGGGTGAGTTAAACCTATGTACAGGAATTTCGCTTAGTTCCATATTTTCACCTTAATCACTTGGACATTCCACTTCACAAGGACGATCTCGGTTACTAAGCATTTCTATCAGTGCGAGAATATCATCCGTATCAACAAATCCATTGCCTCCAAGATCTTCTGGGCAATCCTCACATCCAAATGCGGATGCAATAATCACAGCAAACAAATCTCCAAGGTCCACCTCACCATCGCCATTGACGTCGCCTTGGCATGTTGTGCACGCAGTAAAGAATTGGTTACCTAGGTCAATAGCATCTTCGTTGCCAAATGGCACGATGTAACTAGCAGTTGACGCGTCACCATCAACAACCGTACTACCACAGAAGAAACTATCGGTGATCGTCGTTGTTGCAGCATCGTGCGAGTAGATGCTTGCACTGTTCTCTACAAAAGTAGAGCGTTGCAATACCATCGGTCCACTAAAGTTTTCAATAGCACTTCCATTTTCAGAATATGTATTTGCTACGAATAAACATTCGTACACAGTTGCATCAAGGCCTACGTGGCGAAGTGCCCCGCCCGTATTGTTTTGGAAGCAACTCAATGAAATCGAAGACACATCACTATTGATATGCACTGCGCCACCAGACGCTGCTTGATTTTCTCTGAACAAGCAGAGATCGATCGTGCAATTTGTATTTTCAGAGGCAAAGATTGCACCACCACTGGCTCCTGCTGAGCAAGCACGGAATTGCGCCCAGTTCAAGATGATTGATGAATCAGCATCAACAACGAAAATACCACCGCCATCAAGGACAGCCGTGTTGCTATAGAAAGCGCAATCATCAAGGATTGCTGTCGCTCCTCCACTGACACTGACAGCTCCGCCGTTTGAATCATCACCTGTGGCATCGTTACTAGTGAAGATACAGTCGGTAATTGAAAGTGTGCCGCCCGTAACTGAAATTGCACCACCGTTTCCTGTGGTTGTACAATTTTCAATTGTAAAGCCTGTGATTTCAACGCTCTCGTTGCCTTCCATGACATACACCATTCCGTTTAAGTTTTCACCATCCATAAAGGTAACGCCGGAACCTTCGCCAATCAACGAGATGGTTTTACCACCAAAATCAACGACCGAAGTTCCATTTGTGGAAGAGTATGATCCTGCACCAACATAAATGGTTGCACCATCACTTGCTGCATCAACCGCACTTTGTATGGTTGTGAACTCACACGATGCACATACATTCATCGATTGGCCAAACTCAACTGCAAAGCCAATGCCAAGTGCGTCTTCAGCATCTTCCCAGTACCCAGATGTAAGTATGCGTCCAAAATGCTCAAGACCATTAAGATCGTCAGGGGCAGTTGAAGCAAAGTTTGTCAATGTCAAGCCTTCACCTGTCATCCATTCCCAGCCGCCAAATGGTTCGCCAAGTTCAGCAAACGAATCAGAAGCCGTGTTTTGCCACAATCCAATGTATGGAGATTCACCATAGCCTGCAAATGTTTCTAACCACCAATTCAATTCCCCTTGGGTTGTAAAGGTCGTAAA
>CAZLCM010000058.1:0-6424 GCA_964558055.1 uncultured Isosphaeraceae bacterium
CAGTAAGAAGGATAATGTCGGATCATTTGAGCCCGGTTCTAGCGTACAGGCGACTTGTTGCTAGCGATGATAGGGCTGCACCAAGTTTTTTGTTTGAGTCAGTTGATAATGGTGACGAGGTTGGACGTTTCTCATTTCTAGGAGCAAATCCAGTACTCGAGATCATTGCTTATGAGAATGAAGTAACTATTCGAAATAATCGCACTGGAGGTGTTGAGACAAAAACCTGCATTAACCCGCTCGATGTTGTTAAGGAATTGTCGGAGCAGTGGAAAGTTGCACCGCTCCCTAAACAGAACGATTTGCCAATGCCAAGTTTTACTGGTGGTTGGGTCGGATATGCTGGGTATGACACTTCTAGGTTTTTAGAAGTTTCGTCGTTACCATTCTCGAGTGCTCCAAAGGATGACCGAGAATTACCAGATTTACATTTCGCTCTTTACCAGACAGTGATTGTTTTTGACCATGTTGCCAAAGTAATTCATGTTATTCACAATTCAATAATTGAAGAATTTGAAGGTGTTAATTCAGATGAGATAGTAAGCACAGAAAAAGAACTTGATAATGTTGTTAACCTTTTGGTGCAAGATGGTGAAAATATACAAGTTGGAACAATTGGAATTGACTTAAGTTCTCCTCCTCCAAAGCCAACAAAGTCAAATATGACACAGGAGGAGTTTGAATCTTCTGTGATTAAATGCAAGGAATACATTGCTGCTGGTGATGCTTTTCAAATTGTAATTTCCCAACGTTTTGAGCATAGGTCTTCTATTGATCCTTTTGAAATTTATAGGGCACTTCGTGTTGTGAATCCAAGCCCTTATATGATTTACTTGCAAGCAGAAAAGTGTATTCTCGTTGCTTCGAGCCCTGAAATTTTATGCCGTTGTCGGAATGGAAACATTGTTAATAGGCCACTTGCAGGAACAAGACGAAGGGGCACAACAGAGGAAGAAGACAATGACTTAGAAACCGATTTACTCGGTGATGATAAAGAGCGCGCAGAGCATGTAATGCTAGTTGATCTTGGGAGAAATGACCTTGGAACAGTTTGTGAATTAGGTTCTATAGAAATTGAACGAGTGATGGATATCGAACGGTATAGCCATGTGATGCATTTGAGTTCAACCGTTGTTGGCAAACTTGAAGAAGGAAAGGATTGTTGGGATGCTCTTGCGGCAACCTTACCAGTTGGAACTGTGAGCGGTGCTCCGAAAATCCGTGCAATGCAAATCATAGATCAACTAGAACCAACCAAGAGAGGTCCATACGCAGGCGGGATAGGAATGGTTGGCTTCAATGGAGATATGGATATGGCTATCGCGCTTCGTACGATGGTTGTTCCTACCGCTTTGAGAAATGACCGTGGATGGAGAATTGATATTCAAGCAGGGGCGGGTGTTGTTATGGATTCAAAACCAGACCTAGAGTGGAAGGAAACGATAAATAAGGCTGCTGGACTTGGAAGGGCTATTGAACTTGCTCAGTCAGCATTTAGCAGTAAGTGACAGGTAAACTATCACTATGAAAGCGACAGGTACGCCATTTTGGCGAAGAAAACGAACTTGGTTTTTTGTGGTTCTGTTGCTATTGCCGTTTCTTGTCATTTATATATTTACTCGTTCATACGTTCTTTCTCCGATTGTTTCAAACATCCTTAGTAAAGAGATAGGTACGAATGTTCAAGTTGGTGGGGCAAACATTGGATTTTCTGGCAATCTTTCTCTATCTGATGTCGTATTGAAAGCAGACCAAATTGCTGGCGAAGCTAGTAACGTAATTACACTTTCAGAAATCGATATTAAACTCGATTCTCCAATTCCTTTTGGTGATATTGGAGTTGAAAGTATCGCTATAGAATCAGCGACAATTCGTGTTGCTGAGTCGACAGTCAACGCGGGCGATTTTAACTTTTTGCATTTATCTGATCATTTAATCGGTGCTCTTTCGCAAACACAAACTGGTCAAAGTAAAGAAGTTGAAAAAGAAACGAAAACTAAATTTCCAGAGTTTAAACTCGGCTCAATCATTGTTGAGTCAGGGGTTATGTCTGATGGTGTTTGGGAACTAGATGATAAGCAAGTATTTGAAGTTGAAAATATAAACAACAAACAGGGTTTATACGAATGTAAACTCAGAGATGCACAAAATACGGAAATGCCAGAAATTGCTTTGAGTTTTTCTGATTCAGAACTGCACGTTGATGTTAAGAAGATTGATATTAATCACACATTGCTTTCGTTATTACCTAGGACGGCTAGAGTTTGGATTGAGGAAATTAGTTTAGAGGGTGGGTTGGACAATCTTACGGTTGACTGGATGAAGGGGGAAGGGGTTGTAGCAAAATCTAGAATTGAAAATGTCCAATTTGCACTCCCAGAAGAGCACGGATTGCCCTGGACACATTATGACAAAGGTGAATATTCTCAGATTCGTGGAAATGCTTCGTTAGATGTTAATGATGGGGTCATCATTTACGATGGAAGTTCAGTTGTTCTAAAGGATATTATTGGACAACTTGTTCCTCCAAACCAAGATGAACAGGTTGCTTTCAGAGCGGATTTGCAAATTTACGAATTGCCTAGCATAGGAAAAGGTGAAAATGAGGATTGGATGGAATCGATGCTCGCTACAGCACCGTTTGAAGCAAAGTTTTTTCTAGAAGATTTTCGTCCAAGCAAAGATGGCGAAGCAAATTTACCGTTGGCTGCCTCAAGAATCCTTTCTTTGTTTCAGTTAGAACAATGGGAAATTCAAACTAAAGCAAGCGTAAAACGAGAAACCATAAACAGTGAGATAATTGCCAGCGGTGAGTTGTTCATAAAAGGTGCATCGGGCGCATATGAAGGTTTTTCATACCCACTAAAGGATGTAAGTGCTGGGATAAAATTTAAAAATGATAACATTACAATTGAGTATCTAAATGCTGTTGGAAGCGACGAGGCGACCGTACACATCAATGGCGAAGTTAAAAATGCAAACGATTCTTTGGTTGTAGATGTCAACATTCATGCTCCAAGTGCACCACTAGACAAAGAATTACATGATGCGCTTCCTGACTCAATTGCGAATGTTATGGATAGATTGTTAGATGAAGAAGCGATGGCAAAGATGTCAGAGGTTCTTACTGAAGATGAACTTAAGGGTTTTTCATTAGGGGGAACTGTTGAGCTCAATTTAAATGTATTTCACGACAGCAACGTGAGTAGTTCTGTTTTAGTTTCAGGTGATATTACTCCACAAAATGTTGGGATTGTGCACGATGTGTTTTCTTACCCTGTCACACTAAAATCAGGGAAAGTGTTTTTAGATCCTGAAGGTATTTATGTTCCAAAGGAGGGAGCCGTTAGGTTTGAAGGTCGAGGTGGAGGCGAAGGAATTATGAGGGGATCAATTTTATTCAAAGAAAATGGATTCGCTTCTCCTGACTTGCAACTTATGCTTGACCATGAAAGCGTAAATAAGGCACTTATTGAGGCGGTCTCGTTTTCAGCGGGGGATTCATACAATCTTGCTTTGAACGTACTAACTGGACTTGGATTAGATTCAAAGTTGACCGCAGTAGGAAGCGTAATCGGAAACGAACAAGATGAAATTGATTCTGTTTTTTCGGTTGAATTTATTGATGGCACTGCGATTTTACAACCATCTCTTGCTCAAGCAATCCATTCAACAGGTCCATTTTGGCCACCTGGATTTCAACTAGAAGGAGTTAAAGCAAAAGTAGAAATTAATAACGGTGTCGTAACAGTGACAAGTGCAACTTGCGAATGCGGCAGCGGATCTATAACAGCACAGATGTTGATTGATAAAGAAGATTTTGAACTTGCACTTTCTGGTTCTGAACTCCCTATCAGTAGTAGATTCATTGATGTTTTACCAGTTACAGCATCAAATTACCTTTCTGATTCATGGAAAATGCTTGAGCCGGGTGGAATCATGAACGCTGAGATACAAATAAATAATAGTTTAGACCAGAATAATTTATTTATGAATATTTCTCCTTCTGAGTTAACTGTTTCTGGCAATAATCATACGGTTAACCTAGAACTATTGAATGGTGAGATTATCGTTGAAAATACTGATGTCTTTCTTAACGATCTTAAGTTTAGATTAGAAAGAGAAGAAACTGATGAAGGGATGTTAGACATCGGAGGTAGTATTAATGGTGATGTTGAGAATTTAACTTATGGCATAGATGCTTCATGGTCACAAGCATCGATTGGTTCTCCGTTGACAAGAGCAATTACAGGGATAATCGGCGGGCAATCTGGGCTTGATTATTACGATTCGATTAATCCTACTGGTTCTGCTGATGCAACTCTAAGAGCCCAAAGCGATGGCGATTTATCAGGGTACATTGCAGAAATAGTTCCAACGAGTATTTCAGCACAAATGCACGGTTACACTGCGAGGGCTGTTCTTAGTGATGATGGTGGATATAAAAATACAATTAGATTTACAGAGTCCGGAATGGTCTTTGATGAGTTAAATGGGGTTCTAGGTGAAGGTGTTTTTACAATTGATACATCAAGTGATTCAGATAGAACTATCGACTTGACTTGGAGCGGGCCTTCAGAAGACGAAAGTTTATATGCGGTTTTACCAGAAGTTGTCTCCGAATCACTTTCAGCAATTGAAATGAAAGGTGGGTTAAGTGAACTTGATAATGGTGTCTTTACATTAGTTGGAGAGAGCTGGTCTGATTTAGACGTTCAATTCGATGGCGATATTCAACTAAAAGATGTCTCTATTGATGTTGGAATTCCCTTGAAAGATATAGATGGAAGTGTCAATGTCGATGCTATCTACAATGATGATGAGTTATCTCAAATGGTCTTGGGGTTAAATGTAGATGCGATGTCAGTTCTTGGAAGGCCTCTGACCAATATGACTGGTCAACTTATAAAAGATAGTGTTGAACCTCGACTTGTGTTTAAAAATTTAGGGGGACAATCAACTACAGGAGGTGTAGCAATTGAAGGATGGATTGCGGTTGATGAATCTAAGGAATATGAAATTCAAGTATTTATTGCTGGGGCAAAAATAGCAGCAGAAGAAGGTGATGATGCCCTTGCTTCTCTTGAGGGTGAATTGACAGGATGGCTTTCTATTGCAGGAGAACGAGGTGTTTCTTCAACTCGACGTGGCTCGGGCATTGTGCTTGTCAGAGATGGGAGTTTAATTCTTGATTCTCTTTCAGTAAGAGCTATGCAAATGCTAAACTTTTCAATTCCAACGTCTCAATCAATCACTGGGGTAGACATAAATTTGCTCATAGATGGTGACAAAATCATTATTGAAAATATTAAACTTATGGCTGACGAGTCATCCATAACAGATTTGGTCTTAACTGGTGATGGTTCAGTGGACATAGAAACATTTACATTGAATGCGCGGTTGCGTCCAAGAGTGGGATTGCCAATTATTCGGGATATAGCGGGGGCGGTAAACGATCAACTTTACTCGATTGATGTTTCAGGTGAACTATTCAACCCTAGTGTCTCGGTTAATCCGCTGCCTGCACTTTCACCTAGGGAAAACTAATCAGGGAATTTGAATCGTAGATACAATACATGTATGAGTGATAAGGTAAATATGCAAGAAACTATTCTTAACTTAGTGGATCAAGTTAGTGATTTAAATTCTGGAGATCCAAGAAGAGAAATGATTTCTCAGATGATAGATGCTTGTTTAAAAATGGCAAAGGAAGGCCATGATTCTGGGCAAGTCAAGTTAGTTACTCATGCTCTCAAAGAAATGAGGTACGCATATCAGGTTTTCAACCGTTACTCTGGTGTTCGTAAAGTTTCGATTTATGGCTCTGCAAGGACTCCTGAAGAAAATCCAGATTATGTAGCAGCGGCAGAGTTTGGTCGGCTAATGGCTGAGCAAAGTTGGATGGCTATCACCGGAGCAGGTGACGGAATAATGAAAGCGGGGCATGAGGGACCACAAAGAGAAGCAAGTTTTGGGCTTGCTATTCGACTGCCATTTGAAACGACTGCTAATGCGATTATTGAAGGAGATGCCAAATTAATTAACTTCAGGTATTTTTTTACACGAAAACTAATGTTTATGACTCATTCGGATGCGGTAGTAGCATGTCCGGGAGGTTTTGGCACTCAAGATGAGTTGTTTGAAGCTTTGACTCTAGTACAAACGGGCAAATCTAACATTATTCCAATCGTAATGATTGCTGGTGAGGGTAGCGATTACTGGATTAATTGGGAAAATCATGTACAAAGCGACTTGCTTGGCCATGCAATGATTAGTGAAGAAGACATGTCACTTTTTCACGTAGCAAGTTCGCCACAGGACGGTGTAAATCACATTATGCAGTTCTACCGTGTTTATCACTCTAGCCGTTATGTACATGGAGATTATGTTATTCGTCTAAATGCTAAAATTACCCAAGAGTCAA
>CAZLCM010000059.1:0-6369 GCA_964558055.1 uncultured Isosphaeraceae bacterium
AGATTGACTTTATCGTGAACGATGTCATAGGAAGACCATGGCAACTTGGCACTGTACAAGTCGACTATAACCTGCCACATCGATTTGACCTTTCCTACATTGGAAAAGATGGAAACCAGCACAGACCCGTCATGATTCACCGCGCACCGTTTGGTTCTATGGAAAGATTCATTGGAGTACTCATTGAACATTTCGGCGGCGCCTTCCCCACTTGGCTCGCACCAGAACAAGTTAGAGTACTTGCTATTTCTGAAAAATCTAATGACTACGCACAACATGTATACCAAACTATGCTGAACAAGGACATAAGGGCAACTGTTGACAAAAGTGACGAAAGAATTCAAGCAAAAATTAGAAATGCAGCAGAGATGAAGATTCCATGGATTGTTGTTGTAGGCCCACGAGATGCTGAGAACAACAATGTAAGCGTTCGGATGAGAGGAATCATGGAAGACCTTGGAGCGACTGGCCTTGATTCATTTGTCAATGCTCTCTCCGCTGAAATCCAATCCCGCGGAGAATCCAGTGCATTAAAAACTTGCTTTCCAGACGTCGAAATCCCATAAGGTGGTTGATTATTGTGTAGATTTTGCTTATCCTGACCATTTACACCTCTTTTGGTGTCAATTGGATATGGAAATAAGATGCGCAATGAACAATAAACTTGAACTTCGGTCTTACACCGAGTTACCTGTTCGTGCACATACTCCCTGCGAAACCGCATGACAGATATCCAAAAAAACAACACACTCATTAATTCGGCACGTCTTTCAAAGACAACCGTTTTGTTTTCTGTATACCTAAAAGGAGATATTCGCTATCGCTCGTAGACGACACATTAGACCAAGGGAGAATAATAGAAACCTTCCTAGCATTAACGACAGAATCAGGGCAAAAAAAGTCCGGCTGATTGATCAAAATGAAAATATGATTGGGGTTGTAGATAAATCTGAAGGAGTACGCCTTGCCCAAGAGGCTGGGCTGGATCTTGTAGAAGTATCTCCAAACTCAGACCCGCCAGTTTGCCGGATTCTCGATTTCGGTAAATATCGTTATGAACAGTCAAAGAAAGAACGAGCAAATCGTGCTAAAACAAAAACGATTGAAACCAAAGAAGTTCGATTAGGTCGCTCAATGAAAATCGATCCTCACGATGTTCAAATTCGAATTAACCAAGCAAGAAAATTTTTGCTAGATGGGCACAAGGTCTTAATTGTCCAAAATTTTCGTGGCAGGGAAATGATGCATAAAGATCGTGGCAATGAACGTATGCAAGAAATTATCAGTAAGCTAGAAGACATATCAAAAGTTGAAACACCACCGAAGTTTGCTGGAAGACGCCAAACGATGGTACTTGGTCCTGATAAAACGAAAATAAAAGCTTATCTCGCATCAATACAGTCGGAAGAAGTCGATACCGATTAGACATCATGTCAAAATATGGAATCATCTCGGATATTCATGGTAATTCACACGCCTTAAAGGCCGTCTATGAACAACTTGGCGATTTAAAAGTCGATCGAATTGTTTGCCTTGGTGACATAGTCGGATATGGACCCGCACCATCAAAATGCCTTGACCTTGTTCTTAGTTATTGCCATGAAGTTATAAAGGGAAACCATGACGAAGCGGTTCTAGATCCCGATCTTGGTAGGTACTTCAACAACGCAGCCCTTGCAGCCCTAAACTGGACACGCGAACAACTCGGCCCATATCACTTACACGCCATCAGCCACATGAAAACTAGAATTCGCCTTGGTGATTCTTTGTTGTTAGTACACGATACCCCTGTTCTACATGACTCTGCTTATGTGCACGAACTCCCCCATGCTATAGAAGCTTTTGAAGGGCTAGACCAAGGCATTTGTTTACATGGCCACACCCATATTCCCACAGTTTTTAGAGCTCAAACTTCTGGAGAAATTACACTCCAGAAACCAAATGAAGGTGAACCAATAATTCTTGATCCAGAGGATCGATATCTCTGCAATCCTGGATCAGTCGGGCAACCAAGGGACGGAGATAGAAGAGCAAGTTTTGCAACACTTGATTATACATCGCCAGATGCAGAATCCATCTTCACTCTCTATAGAACAGATTACGATGTCAAAGCAGCCCAAGCTGAAACTCATAATGTCGGTTTACCTTCTATTCTTGCAGAACGCTTAGAAATCGGATCATAAATTCTTTACCCAGTTACCAAACTGGAATCGCAAGTAAAACAATGCACCTCGGATTACCATTTCACCACAAAGTGCATACCAGATTCCAACAAGACCTAAATCAAGATACACACCAAGGAACCAAGCCGCTGGCAATCTAACTCCCCAACTTGAAACTGTAGTGATAATCATTGTCCAAAACGTATCGCCAGCCCCTTTGAGAGCTTGCCGAACAACCATCGTTACAGCAAACCCTGCCTGTGTAATTCCCGCTATAAATAATAATTTGGGAACGAGCGAAAGATGAATCGGTTCTGTTGAAATAATTGATGTCAAAGTGCTGCCTGCGAACATCATTACAAGACCAAGCGAGCCCATAAACAAAACAGCAAGTAATGTGCAAGCCAAGACGGCTTTCCTCGATTGTTTTTCGTTTCCTGCACCGAGATATTGTCCGGCTAAAGTTCCTGCTGCGACTCCAATTGCAAACCCAGGCAGGAAACTGAACGCTTCCCACTGCACACCTATAACATGTGCTCCCTGTAAACCTTGGGCAACTGGTTCATCGGCATCCGCTTCCATTGCCATCTTGGCTGCAATCTGTCCGATGAATTGAAGGACAAAGAGATTTGCCGCCCACATGGAAAGTCCCTCAAAAAAATTTGGAATTCCAATTTTAGCGATTCGATAAAACAAAGAGAAATCTGGCACCAAATCTCTGGGACGAAGTTTCAAGTCCTTCACTCCACGAAGAAGTACACAAAGAATTAACAAACCTCCAACTAGGTACGCTGATGCAGTACCTACAGCGATACCAATTACGTGCAAGTCCCAAGAAAAAGGATTGTTCATAATCGAACTTCCTAATCTTACGTCCGCTCCACTTAATCCCCAAGAAACACTAACATTAACGAAGTTAACCATAACTGTCACGATTGCTGGTCTGAAAGTGTCCCCACTCCCATGAAGTGCCATAGACCCAGTTGTCATAACGCTACAAGCAGGCATGCTTAATGCCAAAACCTGAATATACTGAACCAAATATACCTTTGCCGATTCTGAGAGCTGACAAAGTTCACCAAGCGGAGCGGCGCAATACCAAAGAGCAATACCAACAACACACCCCCAAAAGAAAGCAAGGGTGATGGATTGCCCTAAAACTTTGTGACCATCTGTAACATTTCCTGCTCCCATTGCTCTTGCAATGAGTGCTTGAGCACCAATCCCAACACCAGAAACTGCAATTGCAATAAACCAGCCAATGTATGAACCTATTCCAATAGCATCCATCGCTGGAAGCACGATACTTTCAGGAAGTGCACCTGCAAATATTTTGTCCGCTAGTCCAACACACGCGACCAAAATTTGTTGAATACAGATGGGAATTGCAAGAAACCATATCGCAGCCCACATCGATTTCCCCGCAAGTGATCCGCCTCGTATCGCCCCAGCTGGTTCAGCAAGCGGCTCCTGCAAATCCTCTGGTGAAGGTTGCATTGATGCAATCCTGCGCTCCTCCTCGGATTTTGAAAACGGTCTTTGATTGTCTGTCACTTGTCGGACTCAACGTCATCATCGTAAGTCGACTTAGTCGTTTCTTCCTTCAGCCCAGCAGGAGAATCAGGACGTTCATTAATTCTATATTCCCAAAAAATTAAATTGTCCCACCATCGATCAATGTGCTGATATGTCGGATATTCGTAATCTGATTTGAAAGCGAACAAATCCTGACCTTGGTCCGTTGTCAAAGCACTCCATTCGTACCAAGCATCCCAATCGGTACCAAAAACTTGACCCGTCAAAACATGCAACGATTGTGCTGAAGAAAGATTTATCAATAAATCATTTGAACGCAAACCATCTACGAGTCCATTAAATACTTGATGTTGTGGGTATTGCCCAAGCGCAATTGCAACAGAATTACGAACTTGACTCTCTTCGTTTTGATTATTCAATGAACGCAACAACGGAAGGACAACTGATGGGTTGTGCAATCTTTGCAATGCTGTTGCTGCCGCCTTTCGCACTTGTACGCTTTTAGATTCTTCAAAATTCAACCACGGGGCTATTATCAAAGCATCCTTCGGATCGCCAAATCGCGCGAGTGCTTTGATTGCCGCAGCACGAACAAGTGGATCTTTGTCACTAGCGATATAGTCACGGTAGAGAGCCAAATAATCTGGTGCTCCACCAAATGGTGAATTTGCCAACAGGGTAACACCTTGACGTCTATCATCCGAATTGTGTTGGTCTAACGCCATTACAGCAGCACGCGTGGGAGTTATTGGATCAAAAACCTCAGCCATATTATTGAAGTCATCAGATACACACCCAGTTAGACAACCTAAAACTAGCAACCATCTAAATTTCATAGTGACGTATCATCCTCTCCTACACGGACTCTTATGGTTTCTAGCATTGTCTCTACTTCTTCAGCCATTTTTGTATTTGGAAATTGTTGAGTAATTACTTCACCGAATTCAACAGCCTCTTCCCACCTTCGGTCGCTTACTGCCATCTTGAAACGAGCGCCGAGTGTATCACGATATTTGTTAATTACCCCTCTTGCAGCATCTCGGAATTTTCTTGCTTCGTCAGGAGTCAAATACCCATCTAATTCTCTTAACAATCGCATTGCCTGTTCAACTTCTTCTCGTTCAGCAGCATGTAAAAATCTTGCTTCCAACTCATGTCGGTATTGCACACGCACATCAGCAATTCTTTGTTCAACTCCGTGTAACTGTGGTGCGTCTGGGAACAAACGTCTTAATCGTGCAGCATCTTGATACGCCTCTACCCATTTTTGAGAAACAAGCAATTGCTCTAGTTTACTTACTTCTTCACAAATTCTCGCATCGTGGATATCATGAATTATGCTCTGAACTTGTGAACGCAGTTTTTCTGCTTCTTCAACAGCACCAAAAACCGATGCCATCTGGTCACAGTGCACAAGGGCTGAATGAAATTCACCATGCTCTATATCTTCTTGGACAGTGTGACGAAGTACACCAAGTTCTCGGTCACGAAACAACACGCGCTTTGCATTTTCGGTCATTTGTACCGCTTCTAGAATCTCATCGAGTTTTGTTGGGTTATTACTTCCTGATGGCACTCCAGAAAAAAACAATTGATAAGCAAGAACAGCACTAACCATGGCAAACCCAAGGACTATTATGGACCCAAGAAATAAACCATCCGACAATTCGCCAAACGAATCAGTTGCACCAAGTATGATTCCAGTCACCGATAACGCTGCTATAGCAAAGTAACAAGCAAAAATGGTAATAGTTTTCCGATTCGTTGTACTTGCCTCACGCATAATTAACTTCCTGGCACCTCTTCTCCGCAATCAGAGTCAACTGGAACAATACAAATAAATTCCAAAGGCGCATCGCCTTTGTTACGAAATTGATGCATTTCATTTGAAGGAATCAGTAATCCATCGCCTCCCTTGACTGATTGGACTTCATCGCCGCATTCAACTTCACCCTCCCCAGAGAGAACAAGCACCTCATGCTCCCAAGGATGTTGATGGCGAGGGGTAAATCCTTCTTTTGCAACAGAAAAGTGTCTCATCGAAAAATTCGGGGCACTATCCTCTCTGCCTACGAGTAATTTCATAGATACACCTTGCAGATTATCCCCTTCGATTGGTGTTGCTTCCATGTTTTGAATACTTCGTTTAATCATTTTGAGTATGCTTACCTCTTTTCGCATTGTATACCCAAGGAGCCATGTCCATGCCAGTCAAGATAACCCCATTTGTCCTCGGTGACTTCCAGACCAATTGCCACGTTGTTACTAGTGAAGATGACTGCTGGGTTGTTGATTGCGGGTACTCACCAGAGCCGCTCATCCAATTTTTAGCAGAAGAAGAGTTACAACCCAGTTCAATCCTGCTTACTCATTGCCACGCAGACCATATCGCTGGTCTCGACCAACTCAAAGAGGCTATTGGGCATGTCCCAGTATATTGCCACCCAATTGAAAAAGAGTGGAACATGAATCCAACACTCAACTTAAGTGGATTTGCTGGTGTGCCAGTCACGGCACAAACACCCGACGGAGTAATCAAAGAAGGAGACGAGTTAGTCCTAGGAGATTCAACTTGGCGAGTTCTTCATACTCCAGGGCACAGCCCCGGAAGTATTTGTTTCGTTCATGACAAATCAAATCAAGCAATTGTAGGAGACACCCTCTTCGCTGG
>CAZLCM010000060.1:0-6325 GCA_964558055.1 uncultured Isosphaeraceae bacterium
CGCCAATAGGCGATGAAAAGCAACGAGTCCCTCTGGCTACGCTTTCGTAAAAGATTAAGACCCGATGCTGTGCATCGGGTCTTTTCTTTTATCTCTTGCGAGGCGGACTGCACGTTGCAAAGCAACGTGCAAGCGGCTTCGCCGCTTGGGACTCTTCTGTGGTTTTCATCGCCAATAGGCGATGAAAAGCAACGAGTCCCTCTGGCTACGCTTTCGTAAAAGATTAAGACCCGATGCTGTGCATCGGGTCTTTTCTTTTATCTCTTGCAATAGAACGTCCTTGCTGTGGGGACATCCATCCAATTCCACCGCTTGCGGTGGAATCATGGGTGTCCCCTTAGCGAGCTGTTGAGTATGTTTGCACTTGATTTATAGTGACAGTCACGTCGAAATTACACCAGAACAAAAACGACCCGCGGGATAGTTTATTTACATTCTGCCCAGTTTGAGCCAATTGAAGCATCAGCAACTATCGGCACATCGAGTTCCAACGCCGATTCCATCACTTCCACGAGTAAATCACGAACTTGCTCCGCATATTCTTCAGGGGTTTCAACGACGAGTTCGTCGTGAATCTGCATAAGCAAACGAGCATCTGGATATTCCTCAGCAAGTTTCTGGTGAACATTATTCATTGCAACTTTAATTAGGTCGGCTGCACTCCCCTGCACAACACTATTAATAGCAACACGCTCTCCAAGAGCTTGTTGCTGTTGATTTGTCGAATGGATATTTCTAATCTCTCGACGACGATGCTCGATAGTTTCTACATATCCAAGTTCATTTGCTTTCGCCACACATGCTTCAAGAAACTTATCTATCCCCTTAAACCTATATTTGTAATCATCAATAATTTGCTCAGCACGTTCTGGTGTGCAGTTCAACTGTCTTGATAAACCCCACTTGGTTATCCCATATACAATTCCAAAATTCACTGCTTTTGCAGCAGAACGTTGTTCATCAGACACTTCATCAATCGCAGTTCCAAAAACTTCGGAGGCAACTGCTCTATGAATGTCCTGACCATCTCTAAATGCTTGCAAGAGTGCTTCATCACCACTAAGGTGGGCAAGCATTCGAAGTTCGACTTGTGAATAATCCGCAGCAACAAACAGGTTTCCCTCTTCAGGGATAAATGCCTTCCGAATATTTCGTCCAATCTCAGTACGAATGGGAATGTTCTGCAAATTCGGGTCACTACTACTTAAACGACCAGTAGAAGTCCCAGTTTGATTAAATGAAGCGTGGATTCTTTGTGTTGCTGGATTAATCGCATCAGCAAGTGAAGTCAAATAAGTGTTCACCAACTTTATAAGTTTTCGATATTCAAGAATTAACTCCGGCAACTTTGTTTCAACATCGGGGTCGCTTGCCAATTTTTCAAGTACTTCAACATTTGTTGAATGGAAAGTTTTTCCTTTTTTAATTGGTTTGATTCCAAGCCCAGGTGGCTCGTTAAACAAAACTTCTGATAATTGTTTTGGCGAATCAGGACTAAATGGGTATGGTGCAACTCCCTCAATCTCGTCTTTAAGTTCATCTATTCTCTTTGCAATATTTACCCTCTGTCGTTGCAATTCACTACGATCAACTTTAATGCCTGCGATACGCATAGCAGCAAGCACACGAACAAGGGGCATCTCCACTTTTTCATAGAGTGTACGCAAATCACCCTTGAGTTGTGGCTCAAAAACATTCCATAAACGGTATGTGATATCCACATCTTCGGCGGCATAAGGATATGCATCAATAAGAGGAACTTTGTCAAATGAAATTTGCGACTTGCCACTACCTATAAGTTCTTTGATTGAAATACACTCATAGTCAAGTGTACCAAGTGCAACTGCGTCCATCGAATACCCAGAACGCGAGGCGTCTACAATCCAAGCCGCAATTAAGGTATCGTGTAAAGGACCACGCACTCGTACGCCTGCGTTCTCAAGAACGACCAAATCGTACTTTATGTTATGCCCGATTTTTTCTATATTTTCATTTTCTAATACTTCTCTAAGTGCTTCTATGACAACTTCTTTCTCAAGATGTTCTTCTGGGCACTTTATTGGAATATACGAGCCGTCTCCTTCGCCCAAAGAAATTGAAACACCACATAGTTCTGCCGTCATTGGATTGAGACCGGTGGTTTCCGTATCAATAGCAAGAATTTTTACTTTACTGCACTTTTGTATAAGTGCAGCAAGTTTTTTATCTGTATCAATAAGATCGTATCCTGCACTATATGCAGGATGAGTTCTGTCAGGCCCCATATCAAACAGACCGCCAATAGGCGACGATTTGGGCTTAGGGATTTCTTTCTCTGTATCTTCGCCCTTTGCAAGTTGTTTCACTTCATCCGGGAATCGGTTGAAACCAAGTTCCTTAAAAAGTGTTGTGATTTCAGGAACAGCCCAATCTGAATAATCAGACATTGCGTCTTCCAAATCGAACTCAAACTCCACATCGTCAAGTAATGAAACGAGTTTGCGGCTAATAGTAAGTTGTTCACGACCTTCTAACAAATTTTCTTTTCGTTTGCCTTTAATCTTATCTATGTTTTCGTAGATACCATCGATAGAACCATATTCCATAATCAACTTAGCTGCCGTCTTTGGTCCAACTCCTAGAACCCCTGGAATGTTGTCGCTTGTATCCCCCATTAATGCAAGGATGTCTGCAACCATTGAAGCGTGTATTCCCATGTTTGGTGTTTTAAAAACATCATCTGGTGAAACCGTAGTTCCCTTGTGTGCATCAAACAGTTCAACGTGGTCGTCAATAAGTTGCGTTAAGTCCTTATCACGCGAAATGATGCGGATGTCCATTTTGGGTTGTTCTTTTCGAATCCGTTTCACAAGCGAAGCGATTACATCATCCGCTTCAACGACTTCTTCACCTAGTACAGGAATTTGCAAAACTTCCAATATTTCTAGGCACCGTTCCACTTGGCTTCCAAAATCATCTGGAGGAGGTTCGCGATTTGCTTTGTAATCAGGATCAATTTCACTGCGAAACGTTGCTTCATCGCTTGCAACATCAATCACCACAGCGAGGTAGTCGGGTTTTTCTTCACGTAACAGTTTAAGCAACATAGATGTAAATCCATACACCATATTTGTTGGCTCCCCAGTTGCAGGGCTACTCATTGGTGAACGTATTGCGTAGTACGCACGAAAGAATTGAGCATGCCCATCAATAATGTATAGAGAAGACATTACTCGCTTGCCAAATTTCTAAGTACCACTTCAGTTGCTTCGTCAAGTTCAATGCCTCGTCGCTTCATCATCGTTTGAGCAACAGTAAGAAACTTATCAATTCGATACGTTCGAGCCCCACCATCAGTTAGCCATGAAAACCTATTTGTTGGCGACGGTGCAGGAGTCGTTGTTGCTACCATTGAGCCAGTACCAATTATTGTGCCAGTCATTATCCTAGTTGAAATTGCAAACTTAGCATGATCACCAACGAAGCAACCAACAAACTGTCTTCCCGTTTTGTGGCGTTTTCCTGATAAATCCGTCAAAATGACATCACCATAAGTATTGAGTAAGTTTGAGTTCGTTGATCCTGCACCAAAATTAACCCACTCCCCAACAACGCTATCGCCAAGGTGGCCATCATGTGATTTGTTTGAATACCCTTGAAAAATCGTTCCGCCTACTTCGCCGCCAACTTTGCAATGCGGTCCAATAGAAGTATTTGGTTTAATAAGCGCCCCATCTGTAATTGTGCAATGTTTTCCAATCCAACACGGTCCACACAGCACGGCATTTGGTCGAATTATTGTACCCTCTTCAATTCTGATAGCGCCTTTACTTACATCTAAGACAACACCTGGAAGCAGCGAAGCACTATGGTGGACATCAATGTGATAATCTCCGTAACAATTTGCATCACACTCGCTACCAAGCGGTTCAGCATGTTGCAGGTCGCGAGCTAA
The DNA here is from genome assembly GCA_964558055.1 of uncultured Isosphaeraceae bacterium. Classification (GTDB taxonomy): domain Bacteria; phylum Planctomycetota; class Phycisphaerae; order Phycisphaerales; family SM1A02. The sequence continues at coordinate 3,935 of CAZLCM010000060.1, forward strand.
TAACTCTGGTAAATACTGGAGAATATCCCAAGGTGTCTTAATAATTGGATGCTCAACAGGAGTGGGATCTTCACCTTCAACGCGCTTTAGGCCTGTTCGATTAGCAATCATCATCGCACGTAACTCGTCATCGCAAATAAAACCTGAAGGTGAGCATCCCATCTGCTGTGTCAATCGTTCAAGAGTCGTGAGACCTCCAGTGCGTTGTTCAAATGTTGCTCTCAAGTCAGATAACGGCGCAAGTGCTTCTCTATATTCATCTTTAATGTACCACGAGGTCATGTTTGTGTTATCTCCAAGTTGCTCTTCTACCTGTTGGTGAATGGAATTTCCACACGCCTATTGTTGACAACAAACACCACCCAAGTGGTACGGACAAGAGACCAGTATAGATCGCCGTTCCAAAAAGTTTTGCGAGTTCATCAACCCCACCGCCAGAAACAGCGGGATTCCAAGGCATAAATCCTCTTGTTATCAACACAAACGCCTGTACAGCAGCAGTAACAATTACTGCTCCAGCAGCAAAAAATGAAATTGTCAAAATTCTACGACGGAATACGACATTACGGACTCTTAAAATAAGTAATGTTGTCACGAGGAAACCTAGTGAATTTGGTCCAATAAGATGCGCCCCTGCTGCTAATTGCCCGTGCCCAGGAGACAAGTCAACCAATAACCCGAGAACAATAGCAACTAAAAGTGCTGTTGTTTCAGGAGCGAACAAAGCAATAAAAACTACTAGGATTGGCATGGACTCAGGTGTTATTGAGCCAGCGGAGCGCAATGTGAATACACCTGCGAAACTTGAATCAAAAGCAAGTGCAAGAATAGCCGCAATGACGACAACAAATACATTCATTGTAATTCTCCTTCACCACTTCCAAGAATTACTACTCTTGAATGTTCGCATGCTCGTTTCCTTGGAGTTACTTCCAAAATGTTTCTTAGAGGTGCTTCATCAAGTTGTCTACTATTTGTGACTATTCCGAGAACCAAACCATGACTCGCCTTTGGCCACGATGGATCATCAAGAACTACAAGATCACCTTCTTGCACGCCTTTGTCTGCTTGTACAGTTGCTAAGAATACAGAGTTGCTTGATGGTTCTATCAAAATTTCGGCGAGTAAAGGTGGTCTCTTATCTTTCAAAGGATGCGACGGGACAACCGCTGCTCGTATGCGTCCAGTATCTTTATGGTTGCTTGGTAGCAACTCAACTCGAGTTACCCCCAATCTTAATATTCTCCCAACAATATCTCTTCCGACAATTGCGACATCACCCGCCTGAATACGATTAGTAATTCCTCTTGATAGTTTTAGTTCCACTATCTCAGATGTGTCGTTTGGTTTTATACCTGTTAAATCAAGCGGGACAATCAAAGGAGGTAATGGATTCCTAAGAGCAGATTCAGGAAGAGATTGCAGTATTCGTAACTGGTCAGCAAGTTCAGTTGCTCTTAGCATCTGTGCGTGATACAACTGCCTATAGTGATCGCGCTCTGCAGTTGTTAACTCTTGCCGCTCTTGTTCATCCGTTATCTCATCAGATAGTTCTAACGCTGGGCGAACCCAGTTTTTTACCATCATTCCAACGTGAGAAAGAGGTGTAACTGGCACACGAACCAAATCTGAAAGATCTGACGTCCAGCCCAACCAAGATGCAGGAAACATAGAAAACAAGACAGTTATAACGATTGCTAGTGGCAATGCTTTAGCACGGTTACGAAATGTTCCGTATTTGCTCATTGATTAAAAGAGCGGCACTATCCTAATTATTCGTCCATATCGGATTCTAGAACTGCCTTCCAGAGTTCAAGGTTTTCAAGATAGATGCTAGTTCCTTGAGCAACACACGTAAGCGGATCTTTTGCGATTGAGACCTCTAAGCCCGTTGCCTCAGAGATTACAACGTCGATTCCTCTAAGTAATGCACCGCCACCTGCTATCCAAATACCGTTTTCAACTAAATCCGCTGAAAGTTCCGGCTCAGCACGTTCAAGAGTTCGTTTAACTACGTTAATGATGTGCTCGATGGGTTCTGCCATTGCCTCACGAATCTCTTCGCTTTTTACAATCTTTTTGTCAGGCATACCTGTAACACTATCTCGACCGCGCACATCAACAGTTGTTTCTTCTTCCATAGGAGAAGCTGAACCAACTTCGATTTTTATTCGTTCCGCTGTCTGTTCACCTATTGTTAAGCCATGATTCTTCTTCATGTAACTAATAATTGACTCATCGAAATCGTCCCCAGCAACACGAATCGATTCGCAAGTTGCAATATCTCCTAACGACATAATTGCTACTTCAGTAGTACCGCCTCCGATATCTACAATCATAGATGCAGTTGGCTCGGCAATTGGTAAGCCGGCTCCAATGCCTGCTGCCATT
>CAZLCM010000061.1:0-6296 GCA_964558055.1 uncultured Isosphaeraceae bacterium
TGATTATGGGCACCATCCAACTGAAATTGAAACCACTCTTCGTGCTTTACGTGCTGCTGAACTTCCAAAAAGATTGATTTGTGTATTCCAACCACACCAACACAGCAGAACAAGATTCTTGCTTGATCAGTTTGCTCAAAGTTTTTCTAGCGCTGATGAAGTTATAGTTCCCCACATTTATTTTGTTCGTGATTCAATAACTGAGCAGCAAAGAGTGTCGGCGCAAGATCTAGTTGATAAACTTATAGACCAAGGCGCTTCAGCAAGACACATCAATAACTTCGACGATATAGTTTCCCATTTACAAGAAACCGCCCAAGATGGTGATTTGATTGTTGTGATGGGAGCAGGACCGGTGACTACAATCGCACACGAACTTGCAAGCGTTTCACAACAAACTTTTAGGGTATGACATCCTCATTTAGATCAACTTTGTTTGGAGACCTTGATGTTGATTTAGAACATGATGTTCAGATTGGTGCTTTGACCTACTACGGCATTGGTGGAGTCGCAGACGCACTCGTTCGACCACGTTCTGCAGATGCGCTTTCGATCCTGTTAAGAAGATGCTATAACGACAAAATACCCTGCAGAATTCTAGGCAAGGGAGCAAATCTTCTTATAGATGATGTTGGCGTGGATGGAATTGTTATTAAATTAGACCACCACTGTTTTACTACTATTAGGTTTACTAACGAAAAAGGTGTTGATGTTTTACACGCAATGGCGGGAGCAGACCTTGCAAAAGTTGTAATGAAGACAGTTAGCCTTGGACTTAGTGGACTAACTGCAATGGCTGGAATCCCCGCCACTGTTGGTGGAGCAATAAGGATGAATGCGGGCGGATTACACGGATGCATCAGTGATTCTCTTTCGACAGTCACCTGCATTTCTAGCCGCGGAGAACTTGCTACTTATAACAAAAGTGAACTGACTTTCAACTACCGAAGTTGTAAAATTGCTGAGCCATTGATCCTATCGGCTTCGTTTGATTTACAAAAATGTGATCCGATAGAACTTAGAGAAGAAGTAAAAGAAAATTTCGCTTGGAAAAAATCTAGGCAACCCCTTGCAGAACCGTCTGCTGGGTGCGTTTTCAAAAACCCTATTGGAGAGAATGGCGAACGTGTATCCGCTGGCAAACTTATTGATGACGCTGGTTTAAAAGGAACAACAATCGGGGGCGCATCAGTAAGCGAACACCATGCAAATTTTATAACTACATCGAAAGAAGCAACGAGTTCTGACGTAATAACGCTAATACAAACAATTAAAGATAAAGTCCTTGAAGACACTGGAATCATCTTAAAAGAAGAAGTTGTGATTTGGTCTCGAAACCATGAGGTTCAAAGGTGAATAAATTAAGGGTGACAGTCCTTGCTGGTGGGCCAGATGAAGAAAGAAATGTATCAATCGATTCAGGAACTGCCGTTGCGAATGCTCTCCAACACTCGTCTAAGTTCTCAGTAAATTTCGTAGTTGTTGACAAACTGACATTAGACGATGTGATTGAGATGAAAGCGGATGTATTTTTCCCTGTTCTTCACGGTCCTTACGGAGAAGGTGGTCCTCTCCAAGAATTACTTGAACAAAGCGGTGTTCCGTTTGTTGGCTCTGGTTCTTTGGCTGCTCGAAACGCTATGGACAAAGTAGTCACTAAAGAAATTGCCAAGAGTGCAGGGCTTAAAACTCCTAGGTGGTGCACTTTTACAAACTCCGAACCTTGCGATTTAGATGTTCCGTTGATTCTAAAACCTATTGATGATGGTTCAAGTATCGATATGGCAATCTGTAAGACCAATGAAGAAGTAAGTAAAGCAAGAAAACTACTTCATATCAAAAGAGAAACCCTACTCGCAGAAACATATATCGAGGGGCGCGAGGTTACCGTCGGAACAATAAATGGTGACCCGTTACCCGTTATTGAAATAATCCCACCGAAAGATATTCGAACGTATGATTATGCAGCGAAATATGAAAGAATCGACACTAAATTCATTCTAGATCCTGACCTCCCACCTAATGATTGTGTTGAATCAGCCCTACTCCTTTATAGAACTATGAATATCCAAGATATTGCCAGGGTCGACTTCATCGTCAATGATGCAGGCGCTTGGCTTCTTGAGATAAATACTATGCCCGGCTTTACAAGCCATTCGCTTATTCCAATGGCTGCCAAACACGCTGGAATAACTATGCCAGAGGTTTGTATAAACCTTGTTGAACTTGCTGCTGCTAGAGTTATCAAGTAGAACAACCTACATTGTCGATGTTATCTCCACGCTATGGCACGAAAAAAACAAACCCGACTTGCTTCGATTGGCAATGTGGCCTTGTCGTTAGTTGTTGATATTTTCAAATCGCCAGTTTTAATTTCTTGGGTTCTTGCAATTGCAGGGATAATCACTTTAACAGCAATGAGTGTTCCAAAATTACGAGCTACAAGAATTTCTGCAGCAGATATACAAGTACATTTTCAAAATCCACCCGAGTGGATTGATGACTCGCTGCTTGTCGAACTACAAAACACCGCACGGCTTCACCTTGCTGAAAAAACTGTCGGACGCGAAGGGTTAATTGAAACTGCAAACTCGCTTGCTTCTACTGGCTGGTTTACCAATGTGAATCAAGTTAGTTGGGTTAGCGATAATCAGGCAACCATTGACGCTTCATTCCTCATTCCTTACGCAAAAGTAATAGATGGATATGGAGAAGTATTCATAGACGCAATGGGCAGGCGACTTCCTACTAGAGAAGGTGTTATTGTTAATCCTAATTACCACTTTATTTCGTTAGAAAAAACAATCCACCCAAGGCCTCAAAGACCTGTTCTTCAATGGAATGGAGAAGATGTTTATGCCGCCTTAAAGTTGTTACATATCATTTATAACAAATCGTGGGCAACCCAAATCCAAACAATAGATCTTTCTAGGTGGTCTAGTGACGGTTGCCTTGTTCTTACAACCAATACTCCAAGCAGGTTAATCTGGGGGTCTGCTCCAAATGAAGAAAAAGGGCTTGAAGCACTAGCAGAGGACAAAATTACTCGATTAAACTGGCTCCAATCTAATTTCGGGAGAATAGACAAGGGGATTTCCGCAGAATTTGACCTAACAAGTACTTCTGAAATCACAATTCGGTAACAGATGCTAATAAAAACGGTATTGTGACAACATGGAAATTAATTCATGGCCATTCATTCTTTTCTTCGGGGAACTCACATTAAAAGTGATAATGATTGCTGTTGTAATCCTTCAAAGAAAGAAAACGTCTTCATCAAAACTTGCATGGATATTGTTAATTATCTTCATCCCATTCTTAGGTACCTTTCTATACCTAATGCTAGGAACTAGGCGGCTTGGTTCAATCCGCCGTAGAAAACACAAAAAAATTATAAAACAAATTCCTCAATGTGTTGCTGCTCACAATTCTTGCTCAAAAATAGAAAGCGCAAAAATCGAAACTAAATACCATTCGATTTCATCTGTTGCAGAAACCGTAGGTGCTTCATTTGTACTTAACTCAAACAGCGCGAAACTATTTGGCGATTCGGATAAATTGGTTTGCTCTCTAGCTGATGACATAGATAGAGCAAAACACCATTGCCATATCCTTTCATACATCATGCTTGATGATGAAGCAGGCAAAAGAATTTCTAAGTCGCTAAAAGATGCTGTTAATCGTGGAGTAATTTGCCGCCTTTTGCTTGACGGCGTTGGGTCAAGAGATTTTCTTGCCTCTGAATCATGTAGACAACTTAAAGAGTGTGGTGTGCACGTTGTTACCGCCTTGCCAGCAAATGTATTTCGAGCTGCTCTTGTCCGTCTAGATTTAAGAAATCACCGAAAGATTGCTGTAATTGATAGTGACATTGGATACATGGGTTCTAATAATATTGCGGAACCCTCTTTTGCCCCAAAACCAAAATATGCACCTTGGGTAGATGCCTCTGTTCGAGTTACTGGGCCAATCGTAAGAGAATTACATGCAATTTTCATTCAAGATTGGTATATGGATAGCGATGAGGACTTGGCTGATATGCTTCGTGAGCCATTAACAATTCCAAGTGAAGGTTTCCCTGCACAACTAATGGCAACTGGTCCAAACAGCAACAACCAATCTCTTAGTCAACTTCTTCAAACGGCTTTCTTCTGTGCGCAAGAAGAGTTAGTTATAACCACTCCTTATTTTTGCCCAGATGATTCAACAGAATCCGCTCTTTTAATTTGTGCAAAACGTGGTGTTGAAACCCATCTCGTACTACCAGAAAAAAATGACTCTAAACTTGTCGCTGCTGCTAGCAGGAGCTCCTATGCAAAACTACTAGATGCTGGTGTTAATATTCATGAATTTCATGGAGGTTTGTTACACGCAAAAACATTAACAATTGACCGTAATGTTGCGTTAATTGGTTCAGCAAACCTCGACAGGAGAAGTTTAGAACTTAATTTTGAAGTCAATATGCTCGTCTTTGACACTGATTTTGCAAGCGAATTGAGATTCCTTCAAACCTCCTATATTGAACAATCAACCAAGGTAAGTGAGCAAACTGTTAATAGTTGGTCGATGCAAAAACGCCTCTGGCAGAACGCTGTTGGGCTTGTTGCACCTATTTTGTAAAGATAGGCAAGATAGCTCGGTTAAAACGATATTTTTTCTGAACTTCTCCATCCATCAATGCGAACTATTTATCAGATTGCCTACTTTTTTAGTCGATGTAACCATCAGTAATGCGCATTTTCTCTGTCTATATATTTGCACTATTTTGCTCGCTTTTTATCTCAACATTGGCTTGCTCTGACTATATCAACATCAACAGTTCAGATGGATCGTTCGATTTACAGGCTGGTAACATTGAAGGTTTGCTGAACAATACTAACAATCAATTTGAGATGAGCGATCAAGAGATACTCACCGCTATTCTTAACAATGACGGTATTGAAACCGCGGGTAAACTTTCCTTTCTTCTTGCAAGTACTGATGCTGGTCTATCATTCATTGGCCTATTCGATGGCATACCAATAACTAACCCTTCTAACAGCATCGTTGACCATTTCCTTGGAGTATCTTCAACGACTTCAATGGAAACCGACTGGTTTGCAACGGGTGATGATGGTAGCGAATATTCTTGGCACGACATGGGAAACGAAACGCAATCAGTTAATGCATTACTTGGCTGGGACCATGAGCAAACATCTGCAGGATTTGCTTGGGGCGACGTTTCTGCTGCTCAAAGTGGTACGCTAAATATGTACTCTGTTGCATTAACTGAATTTGCAAACGATTCGATTCAGTTTATCACTTACCAAAACGATGATTGGGCTGTTACAGGAAGTGGTGATTTCTCTGTGCTAGGACAGTATGCATTTTCATACCAATTCATCCCAGCACCAGGCGCAATCGCTTTACTCACAATTGCCGGACTTTCCGGTCGTTGTCGACGCCGCAAATAAATGTTTAATTCGTACTGTTAGCTAGAACAGCATTAACATACAAGGTCAATTCCATCTGTTCTTTTGAGGTTAGGGACGATTCTTCTGACATACTTGGAAGGATTTCATCTCTCCACTGTTGCTGAGAATACCTAGTAATTCGCAGTGCATTGTGGCATTTGGTACAAGTAGTCAGGTATATATTGCGACCTCGCTCAAGGGCCTCCATATTGTCAATAATGTTTAAAGAACTAACTTGAGGAGCAATTTTTGTTGCATCAAGGCAACCAAATAACAAAAATATAAGTACAAAAATACTAATAAGTTTAAACATCAGAAATGTATCCCAAATTGTAATCGCACTTGGAGATCTGGCTCATCTTCAACATTTGTTACTTGGAAAATGGGTGCAACGTTTAGCCACCATCCGCCCTCCGATTGCCAAGCAATAGATGGTCCTACTGATACCACGTCATTGCCTCCATGATTCCAATCGGGGAATTCTTTTTCCCAAATTGCTTGCAATCCAAATGTAACGGAAGGTTCTGGTTGATACGTAATCGCAAAAGCGTTTTCTATTTTCCCTTTATCTTCATCAAAGTCCTGCCCTTCCCACTCTGCTTCTAGAGTCAGGTTATAAAGAAGATTTACCTTCTCAAACTCAACTTCAAGTAATAATTTCCCTTCAAGTTCAAGAAACTCCGAGCCATATTTAATCTCTCCATATAGTGCTGCTCCCATTTGTTCTGGATTTGCAGCTTGTAATTGGTAAATCGACTCGAATGCAATATCGTGGAAATATGTATGCTTACTTTCTGATGTTTCTTTATGCCTCCAATCAGCAACATAAACAGCAAACTGAAG
>CAZLCM010000062.1:0-6155 GCA_964558055.1 uncultured Isosphaeraceae bacterium
GCGGATATGATACGGTGAAACCTACTTTCCTAATGACCATTTTATGATGAACTTTGCAACAACTTCTGTAATGCCACTTTTGGCGCGAATCGTAATCGCTGCTGCTATGTTGACTTCTGGGTGGGCGAACTGTTTTGAACACGTTGAAATACGAAGGTCAATTTCTGAAGGTCTTCGTGAATTGGATATTGAGGTAATCACTCCGGTTGCTCCGGTTGATCCTGAATCTCCACAAATTGAAAAAGATAGTGATGCAAAAACAGAAGCAGCAAAACCAGAAGAACCAACTCAGTCCAAGATCGAAGTTAGAGATACTACCCGTGGTGTTAACAGAATCGTATGGCTCCTTCATGATAGGTGGCCAGATCTTGGTGGTTGGGGTACTTTGATTGCATGGTTGGCAGCAATTTCTCAGATCGCAGCCGGTATGCTATTACTTGCTGGTCTCTTCACACGGGTGGCAGCACTCGCAGTTTGTGTTGCAACAGGTGGAGCAGTCCTTCTTGTTTCAGGTGGGATGCATGGCTTGCAAAACATGTTCGCAATGAATCCATTTGACTGGCCACATGATCCTCATCGCTTCATTCAGTTATTTGCTGGGCTTGGGCTCTTTACACTTGCTCTAGGATTATTATTCAGCGGTGGAGGTGGGTTTTCTATTGATGCAAGACATAAAAAGTCCACACCAGAGCAAAAAAGTAAAGAAACGAAAAACCGCAACGATTAACTAGTCCAGAATAATCTAGTGTATTGTGTGCTTTTTCCAATGCGCAGCACTTTAGACAAATCGAACAAAAAGCAAGACGTGAGCGCTCCTATTGCATGGACGCTTTCCGTTGGCGCACATATTGGTGTGGGGCTTCTTGCTTTTTTTATAACTTGGTCGGTTATCCGCGAAGATGATTCTCCTCCCCAAGTCGTTACAGCATCTTGGCATGAGCAGCCAATAGTTGAAGAAGCCACTCAACCAATGCCGTTGCCACCTGAGCCGGAAGTTAAAGAAGAAGAAAAAGAAGTGGTCGTACCAAAGCAAAAAGTTAAAGCGAAGACAAAAAAAACGCTAGATGACGGATTGGCTGTTTTACACCAGATTGAAACAACTGGGGAAGTTCCAAAGGAAGCACTAAGAGAACCAGAGACCGAAGTGAAATTCATGGGTCTTGATTCAGTTTCTGCGAAACGTATTGTTTATGTCGTTGATGCTTCGGGAACAATGATGATGTATCTATCATCAGTGCTTAATGAACTTGAGAGATCATTAAGAGCGTTGCACCCTAAACAAGAGTTTGCGGTAGTTTTCTTCCAAAAGAACAAAGCAATTCAGGTGCCTCCCAAGGGAAGTCTTGTTTTTGCAAACGGAACCAATGTGGCAAAAGCGATTAAGTGGATGCATAAAAGCGGCAAAGTTATTGCATCGGGTGGAAGTAATCCAATTGTTGCTATGAAAGAAGCGATGCGCCTTAAGCCCGAAGTAATTTACCTGCTTAGCGAAAACATTACTGGTGCTAGGGAGTACGAAGTTCCACCAGAAGAATTACTTAAAGAAATCGACGCCTTGAATCCAATTGACAACAGAAATGGTATGAGGCGAGTGCAAATTAATTGTATTGAATATCTCTCAAGAGACAACAGTGGAGTAATGAAGAAGATTGCTGAAATTCATGGGGGAGAAGATGGTTACACATTTATTGAGCGTGGTACAGTAGTGAAGTAAGGAGAAATGGCATGGATGCCAAACTAAGAGTATTAAATGTTGGAATATTCGTTGTAGCAGCGATGGCAACTTCATCATTCGCAGAAGGTGTTGAAAGTAGTTTCGCTGAAGCGTTTTTTGTGTCGCGTAGGAACGATGGTTCAATTGAGGTATTGGGGAGTGCTGTTACTTGGCTTCTCCTTCTAATGTCAATGAGTGGAATTGGTCTTATTGTGCACCTTTCGTTGGCCAATCGTAGGATAAGCGTTTTACCTGATTTACTCGCTACGAAGATTAAAGCAAATATTAAAAAGAAAAAGTTCCAATATGCAATTGATGCTGCCATAAAAGATGACAGTTACCTAGCAAAGATTTTAACAGCAGCATTTCGCGAAGCAAAATTCGGTTTTCCGGCAATGATGCGAGCCCTCGAACAAACCGCGGATGAACTTGCAACGAAGCGACTTCGCAGAATAGAGTTGTTAAACGTAATCGGACAAGTGAGTCCAATGATCGGATTGTTTGGAACTGTGTATGGAATGATTCTTGCTTTTGGCGCTATTGTTGCAGCCGGCGGGAGTGCAGATCCTGTTGCACTCGCAGGCGGAATTGGTACTGCATTAACAACTACATTTTGGGGGCTTGTTGTAGCAATACCCGCGCTCTCTGGCTACGCAATTATTCGAAACAAGATTGATGAATTGACCGTCGAGGCAACAATTGAAGCAGAAGAAATATTAAACAGTTTCAGACCACGAAAAGTAGGGAATCAGATTAAAGAACACAAACCAGTTGCAACACAATCTAAATCGAAAGAGTTAGAGACGGTCTGATGGCGCGACGCGGAAAACCTTCTTCAACTATAAATGCAAACATGACACCAATGATTGATGTCACGTTCTTGTTGATTGTATTTTTTGTTGTAGTGTCTCAAATTGTAGATAAAGATGCTGTCTCGATGGATTTGCCCTCACCAGAACAAGCCGTCTCGGGAATCCCAGATAAACAAAGTAGAGTCGTTGTAAACATCGTTCCCCTTGAAAACGGAGAAGTTGCAGGCATAGTTGTTGGCGGGCATACCATCGCATGGGATTCTATGGATGAATTGAGTTCAATTGTTGAGTCAAGATTGCAAGGCGGGGCAGACGAAGTTCATCTTCGCGCGGATAGGTCAACGAAATACACCTACGTTTATCAGGCGATGGAGGCGATTCGAAATGTTGGATCAACACCACGACTACAACTGATTATTGATGGTGAACGTAGATGATTATTAAACGAAGGAAAGCAGGATCACTCGGGTTAAACCTAACATCAATGATTGACGTGGTATTCTTGTTGCTAATTTATTTTATGGTTGCAACCGAATTCAAAACAGCAGAAGAATCATTCCCTATGGATTTGCCAGCTCGAGAGCATGGGCAGAAAATATCACTTGATAAAAAACCACTTGTTATTCGTGTTGAATCAGCGGGGGAATTGGTGCAAGATGTTCGTATCCGATTAGATGGACCTTGGGAACCAATTGCATCAGTCGATGAACTTGTGAATTTTCTAAATTCAAACAAAGCAAAGAAGTTTGGAAACACTGGTTTGTTTTTTGATACACACCCAATCGTCATTAAGCCAACAAGTGAAACTAGATGGGATCACACAATTGCAACTTATAACGCCGTTGCGAGAGCTGAATATTTAAACATTACTCTTGATGAACCGTCATGAAGCTCGCCTCTTGTCTGTTTGCGAGCCGTGTTGCATGCGTTCTCGTAATCTGCGAAGCGAATCAATTTCAATTTGCCTAACCCTTTCTCTTGTTAGCCCTATGACCACCCCTATTTCTTTAAGGGTTAACGGGTCTTGCCCCTCTAAGCCAAATCGTAATCGTAGAACACGCGCATCACGATGGTCTAATTGTCCAAGAAAACCGAGAATATCTTTGATTGTTTCTCTCTGCTCTACTTGCTCGTCTGGGCGCTTGCTTTTTGCGTCTTCAAAGATATCTGACAACGATAATGGCTCTCCGCCTGTGGTTCTTGGGACTCTGCCTGTACAAGTTCGCATCGCCCTTCGAACAGCGTTGAGTTTTTTCAAAGGAATTTCCATTTCGTCAGCAATTTCTTGATTGGATGGCGTGTGTTCTAATCGTTCTTTTAACTTATTCGTTGTGTCCCGATAACGATTTATCAAGTCAACCATATACGCAGGAATGTGAACCGGCTGTGTAGCATTTGTAAGCATTCGTTTAATTGACTGTTTAATCCACCATGAGGCATAGGTTGAAAAGCGAGCACCATGGGCTGGGTCAAATCCCTCAACTGCCCGAATGAGACCTACATTACCCTCTTCAATTAAGTCACCAAGCGTAAGACCTCTACCTAGATATCGCTTTCCTATTGAAACAACTAGCCGAAGATTCGCACGAATCATGTGTTCTTTCGATTTTGCACAGCTGTCATTGATAATTCTCCACCCAAGCACCTTTTCTTCATCCGGTGTTAATAGTGCTACCTCGTTGATTTGTTGTAAATATAAATCTAAATTCACGCTTATCTCCTGATTGAAACTTCTGACCCAATCAGTAATTCGTCGTTTTTTATGTTCTAATCAAACCCAATGAAGAAAACATGGATTGGTGAACCCGCATAACCTGAACTAAGTACCTAACTATTACCGGCACACTAGGTAAGATGTGAGGGTTATGCAGAATGATGATATTTCAAACATCCTAAAGTCATGGTCCTACGAGCAGGGTAAACTGAATGTTCGAATCTTAGAAGCGAGCGACGGACGCGAAATAATTCAACTTAGAATTGAATTGGGTGTTATTCAGATGGAAATGAGCGGTCGGCCAGACGGGGTGATGCAGGACGGGTTTCCTTCACTGCTAGCCCTATACGAAGAGCGAGGGACTTATGGAGGGCTCGAACCAGAGACATGTCGTCGTCTAAGGGAAGAAGGTGTTCAGCGATCACATCGTTCTGCTGCGCTCTTTGCAATTGGCCGCTGGGAAGAAACAATTCGTGATTGCAACGATAATTTATCGTTGTTTGATTTATGTAATCATCACGCAGTTGAAGAACAGGATCGGTTGGCATTAGAGCAGTTTCGAGGTTCCGTGATTGCCCTTAGCGCAAGAGCGGCTGCGGAATGGGCAATCGAAGAAGACAGCGTTCCCCGTGCGATGGATGCACTTGATTCAGGACTTGATTTGTTACAAGAGACACTAGGTGAAAACTGGGAACAGTCAAACGAAGTGCAATTACTACAGGGAATGAAAGAAGCGCTTGTTCCTAAACTGCCACCTTCGGAACGAGCAGATTTACAAGAACGCCTTGCTGCTGCAATTGAGAACGAAAATTACGAACTTGCGGCGATTCTACGAGATGAAATTCGCCTCCTGCGCGACTAAACCTAACAACTTGGGGAACTTGGGGTCAGACTCCTTTTTGGGGTCAGGCTCCTTTTTGGGGTCAGACTCCTTTGGGGTCAGACTCCTTTTTTGGGGTCAGACTCCTTTTTGGGGTCAGACTCCTTTTTGGGGTCAGACTCCTTTTTTGGGGTCAGACTCCTTTTTTATTTTTTGTAAAAGGGGAGTGGGACTATATTTGCGGATATATGTTGTTTCCCGAAGTCAATCGAGACGGATTCACCAGCAAAAGTACTGGGTATGTACCCCATTGCGATTGGGTGACCAAATGTAGGACTAAGGCACCCACTAGTAACGAATCCAATAGTGTTTCCGTTGTCTAGAATGTTCATGTTTTGACGTGGGCTTCTTTTTCCTTCAAGGGATAAGCCAACAAGTTTTTTACCGGAGCCATCATTGGCGAGTTTTATAAGAGCTTCCTGCCCGATGAATGATTCTGCTTCATTATCACCTACTCCCTTATCTAGTTTTACTGCAAACTGTAAACCAGCAGAAAGTGGGTCGACTTCTTCAGTTAACTCATTTCCATAAAGAGGCATGCCAGCTTCAAGTCGTAAGGAATCTCGTGCTCCAAGTCCCACTGGCATAATTAATGTCTCGTCATCTAGATGGTTAAGCATCATTTCGACGGCTTTGTTTGCGAATTTCGCAGGAAGAATAACTTCGACACCATCTTCACCGGTGTACCCAGTTCGGGAAATTAGAAATTTTGCTATTAGAAGATTTTTTGTCGTAAATCGATAGCGTTTTAAATTTGGTATTTCAGTCGAAACAACTGAAAGAGCATCCATAACTTTTGGACCTTGGATTGCAATCATTGCGGTTGATTCTGTTTCATCTTTTAGTTTGAATACAAAATCTCCACGGTTTGATTCAATGTGTGAAAGTATTTTTGCTCGATTTGCACCATTACAAACCATGAGATACTCTGAGGTACTTATTTTGTAAACAAGAACATCGTCTTTGCATCCCCCACCAGTGTTGCAGATAATTGAGTATCGAATCTGGCCGTCTTGCATTCCCATTATTTGTCTT
>CAZLCM010000063.1:0-6024 GCA_964558055.1 uncultured Isosphaeraceae bacterium
CGGACCAGACGAATGGCTTGAATGTTGAGCCGGGCTCATAAGGGTCCGTTACACATCTATTTCTGCCAAGACGAACATCTAATGAACGATTTGGGTCTTCAGGTTGTTGAGTCCATCCCTCTCTTGGATTTAGAATGTCATCCATAGCAAGGATTTCACCTGTCTCAGGGTTTGCTACAACGATACGGCCTCCACCAGCATTACATCTCTCTATTTCTTCGCGGAGACGTTTTGATGCTAAATCTTGAATGACTACGTCAATAGATAATTGGATGTCTTCGCCATCGCTACTTAATTTAAAATCGTCCGGCGAAACCCATACAGTTTTTCTTTTTGAGTCACAGTAGCGAATAACTTCTCCTGACTCTCCAGTTAGTTTGTCGTCGTATCTATTTTCAAACCCAGCTAAACCGGTGTGTTCAGTTCCAACAAGTCCGATTAATGCCCCTCCAACATCTCCGTGTGGATATTCCCTGACAAGGCGCTTATCAAGGCCAACGCATCTATACCCTAGTTTTTTTATAGAGTCAACTTGTTCTTCAGTAATGAGATCGCTCAGTACAACGTATCTGGTATTTGGCTTACGTCTTAGTTTTTGTTCGATTTCTGCTGGGGAAGATAAAAGGATCTCTGAAAGTTCAAACGAAAGTGTTCCAAAGTCCTCAACCATTGAAGGGTCTACGAAAAGTTTGTATCCAAATCTGCTTGCAGCAAGAATTCTTCCTCTTCTATCTAGTATTTGTCCACGAATGGCAAGTTTGTTGGATTTCTTTTGTACAGAGACGGTCTTTGCATGGAGTTCAACTGGTGGAGAGATTTTAAGTTCTATTATTTTGTAAACACTTGCACTCATTAATGTGAATACAACAATAGTCAATAAAACAGAAACTCTAATAGTTCGTTGTTTAATGCAGTCCATAGGTTTTTTCTACAATTGAAATTTTGTTATTGAGTAAACTTGGAGAACAAGCAATCTCAATGTCAATCTGTAGTTTGTTTAGTTCTTCACTTTTTTCATTGATTTGTTTATCCAACTGTTCCATGGTGTGTACATTGTTGATTTGTTCTTGACGAACTGCTAGAAGTTCTAACAATGCAAAACTTAGCACAACGATTGTAATTATCAGTTTACGAGCCATTATGAAGTTGGGATTGGGTATCTAAGCACCATGCCTGGCCGAATGCGGTCTGGGTTAGGCATTACGTCTTTGTTAAAATCAATGAGCAGTTGCGTTTTCTTAGAGGTTCCCATGACCTTTTGGGAAATTTCAGAAAGGGTGTCTCCGCTTTTTACAGTGTATTTCCCAATTTCACTCGAAGTTGTTGCACTTTCGTTTGTTGGAGTAGTGATTCTTGTTTTTGCATACACCAAGGAATGTCTAGGAGGTAAGCAAATACTTTGACCCTCTTCGATTGCGTTTGGATTTTCAAGTTGATTCCAGCGTGACACAGCAATTGCTAATCCAGAATCACCATAAAACGTCGAGCAAATTGTTCGTAGTGTTTCACCTTTTTGCACAGTATGGATTGTGTCGCCTGAGTCATTGCTCTTTGGAGTGGAGTTCCCATTTGGTCGTCCGTCTTCCATGATTATTGGACCAGCCAAAGGCGGGGTCGAGATATTTGATCCAAATTTCGCAACTTCTCTACTCGATGCTTCTGAAAAATGGTCAGCGACCAACATTCCTACAAAAACGAGCATTCCAAAGGCGATGACAATAGAGAGTTTATTTTCACGAGTCATAATGTATCCAAACAGTCCCTTCAATCACTTTTCTTCTTACAGTATGGTTACTGCTCGAAGTTTTGCAGGTCGAGATCGCTGGTTAGATGCGATTTCTTCCTCAGAGGCACGAATTGGTTTACGAGTTAATCGTTTTGCCAATTCATTTTTCTCAAGAGCGACGAATGAATGTTTGACTCTACGGTCTTCAAGGCTGTGAAAACTAATCACTGCAATTCTGGCACCTTGAGCGAGCCACCCACCATCGCCGGTCTTACGGCAGCCCGCCTCGATATCTTGAAGCAATGCGTCGAGCGCTGCAAGTTCGTCATTCACTGCAATTCGCAACGCCATAAAGGTTCTTGTCGCGGGGTGTAGCCGAGAAGATCGAGCTCTTGCTCCGTACGCATCACGCACAATTTGTGCGAGTCGAGCCGTATTCAAAATCGGTTCTTTTGCCCTCTCCTGTACAATTTTTTGGGCAATTCGCCTTGAATATGGCTCTTCACCTAAGTTATAGATGATGTCCGCGAGTTCTTTTTCTTGGGTGGTCTGGATAATATCTGCTGCTGTTGTGTTGGATTCAGGATTAAGACGCATATCAAGTGGACCGTCTTCTTTAAAACTGAGACCGCGCTCAGGGTTGTCCATTTGGTTTGATGCAAATCCTAAGTCGGCTAAAACACAATTTGCTTGTAAACCTAAATCTTGCACTGTTGCCGCAGCGGTAGCAAAGTTTGCTTGTACTGGGTAAACCTTAAGTCCTAAGGATTTTAATCTGCTTGTTGCGAAAGTTAAGTTCTGTTTGTCGATATCAAATAGTACAAAGGTTGCGTTATTCCCAGTTTGTTTTGCAAGTTCATACGAATGACCACCACGACCAGCAGTCAGGTCAACAATTACATCTCCACTCTTTGGTGATAGAGTGTTGAGTACTTCCATTGGAAGAACTGGTATGTGACCAATTTCGTTCATACTTTAAAGACCAAGTAACAGGCGTTCTGGGTCTTCGATGCAATTCTTGACATGAACTAAGAAACTAACCGCTCCTTCTCCATCTACGAGCCGGTGGTCATAACTTAAGGCAAGATACATCATTGGTCTTAGCACAATGTTACCTTGGTTATTCGGATCCTCTATGGGTCGGTTTTGTATTCGGTGTAAGCCAAGAATGCCACTTTGAGGCGGGTTCAGGATTGGCGTTGACATCATCGACCCGTACACTCCACCGTTGCTGATAGTGAATGTTCCACCAGTCATATCTTCTATAGATAATTTTCCATCTCTTGCCTTGTTGGCTAGATTCTTTATCTCTAGTTCTATTTCTGAGAATGACATTCGGTCAGCGCTTCGAACTACGGGCACAACAAGACCTCGTTCAGTTCCAACTGCAACAGACATATCAACGTAATCGTGATATTCGACATCACCCTCTATTAGTGATGCGTTGACAACTGGCCAAGCGCGCAGAGCGGATACGCATGCCTTTGTAAAAAAGGACATAAAGCCAAGGTTGACACCGTATCTATCGTTGAATTCTTCCTTGTGCAATTTGCGAAGTGCAATAACCTTGCTCATGTCGGCTTCATTAAATGTAGTCAACATTGCCGCAGTGTGTTGAGCTTCAACAAGGCGTTCTGCAATTTTGCGCCTTAGGGTTGACATTTTTTCTCTGCGGATTCCACGGTGTTGGGGAGCGGGATGTTCAACAAGTGGAGAGGGAGTTGTTGGTTCGTCTGCGCTTAGTACATCAGATTTTGTGATTCTTCCAGATGGTCCTGAGCCCTTTATATCATCGAGCGGAACCCCAAGGTCAGTGGCAACTTTTTGTGCAAGTGAAGTCGCTTTGCGTGTTTGCTCAGCAGATGCGATTGTCTCGCTCTTTACTTCTTCAACATCATCAATTGAATCAACTATTTGAACTGGTTTTTGTGCTTTTTCGTCGATTGACCCAATTGTGTCACCAATAACGCACTCCTCTCCAGTTTGTTTTTTTATCTGTACTACCCCTGATGCAGGAGATGGAAGTTCTTGCGTAACTTTGTCGGATTCAATTTCAATAAGAGGGGAATCTCTATCAATCCAATCCCCGTCATTAACAAGCCATTGCCCAAGAATAACTTCATTGATGGACTCGCCAAGTGATGGAATGGTTATTGGTGTACTCATAATCTAAGTTGGTGAAATGCCTATTGCCTCCACTAGGATACGGTGTTGTTCAATTGTATGCATTTTATTTGACGCAACTGCTGGAGATGCACATTGTCTTCTACATACTCTTGTAAGCGTTACATCTAGATTGTCTCTAAATGCTGCATCGATGTACCTCCAAGCACCCATATTTTCAGGTTCTTCCTGAACAAACATAAACTCAGCGTCAGCATACCGATGTGTAATCGCATTGAGGGCAATTTGAGGAAATGGGTAGAGTTCTTCAATCCTTACTAGTGCAATTGAATCAACGGCACCAACCTTCTTTCTATAGTCGAATAAATCGTAATACACCTTGCCGGTACAAAAAATTACACGTTTTATAAGCGTGGGTACTTCATGGCTTTCATCGATAACGCTTTTAAAGCCACTTTCTGTCAACTCTGAAACTTCTGAAATAGCAAGAGGGTGGCGAAGCAAACTTTTGGGTGACATGACAACAAGTGGTTTTCTAAAATTCCATTTGATTTGTCGACGCAATGCATGGAAAATCTGTGCTGGGGTTGTTGGGTAAATAACTGTCATGTTGTTCCCAGCACAAAGAGCAAGAAATCGTTCTAATCGTGCTGATGAGTGTTCTGGTCCTTGACCTTCATAGCCATGGGGCAGAAGAAGGACTATGCCTGAGGCGCGTTGCCATTTAACTTCGGCAGAAGAAATAAACTGATCAATTATGACTTGAGCGCCATTTGCAAAATCGCCAAATTGCGCTTCCCACACAATTAACATTTGTGGATCGCCAAGGGAATAACCATATTCATAACCAAGGCAAGCACTTTCAGTCAATGGACTATTGTGTACGCACATTGATGCTTGGTTGTTACTAATTTGGTTCAGCGCCATAAATGGTTCACCGCTTACTGTGTCAAACAGAACCGCGTGGCGGTGACTGAACGTGCCTCTTTCAACATCTTGTCCAGTTAACCGAACTGGACTTCCTTCTTCAAGCAGTGTGCCATAGGCAAGTAGTTCACCCATTCCCCAATCCAATGGTAGATTGTCATTAACTACGCTAGACCTCATCTCTAGCATTTTTTTCAGTTTTGGATGCAATGAAAATTGTTCTGGAACGGCTCCAAGTGCGTTTGAAACTTTTTTTAGAAGGTTAACTGAAACTGTAGTATCTGTTTTTCGTAAAGTTGGGTCACCACGCAGACCCTCCCAGACGGTAGTTTTACGATAGGGTGGAACTTGTGGTTCAACAGGGTTTTCTAGGGTTCTTTGTTGTGATTCATCGAGAGATGCACGAACTTCCTCGCTCATTATTTTCCATTGATCGGGACTGATTATGTTCTGGTCTATTAGTTTATGAGCATATTTGTCGGTTACGTTTTCCATATTACGAACGTGTTCGTACATTTTTGGTTGTGTATACGCTGGTTCGTCTGATTCGTTATGGCCATGTTTTCGATACCCCCAAACATCTATAACAACATCGTTGTGAAATTTTTGTCTATATGCAACCGCCAACTTTACTACATGCACGCATGCTTCTGGATCATCTCCGTTTACGTGGAAGATTGGAGCGCCGACCATTTTTGCAATATCAGTGCAATATCTACCACTGTAACTATCGTGTGGATTAGTAGTAAAACCAATCTGGTTATTAACAACGAAGTGGATTGAACCACCAACCGTATAACCGTCCAAGTGCGCCATGTTAAACATTTCTGCAACAATTCCTTGTCCGGGAAAACTTGCATCGCCATGAATTATTAGTGGGATACAAAGTGCACGGTTTTCTTCGTGTTGGATTCGTTGCCTTGCACGTGCTTTTCCTAGAACAACCGAATGTCCAAACTCTAAGTGTGAGGGATTCGACGCGAGAGTTATGTGTACTGGCTTGTTGTTGTCGGTGAGTACATCAGCGCTGTAACCAAGGTGATATTTCACATCTCCGCCACCATCTGCGTAAGCTTCCGTCCAGTTTTCCTCAAATTCAGTGAATAGTTGCTCGTATGTTTTGTTCAAAATATTTACGAGAACATTTATCCTTCCACGATGTGCCATTCCAATCGTGACTACTTCAACGTTGCTATCACCTGCGCTGTTTATTAGTTCATGCATCATCGGAATAAGCGACTCACTAC
>CAZLCM010000064.1:0-5993 GCA_964558055.1 uncultured Isosphaeraceae bacterium
GTTGTAGAGTTTTATCTTGCCACTCTTCTGGGGTTTGAAATAAAACAGCGCTGGTTATTATGGTTGATATTGCAAACATGCTGCCTCCATGGTTCTATGGTTCTATAAAGGGGCAGATTACCAGTTTCCAATGACGTTAAGTAGGTCTAAAACATCAATCATTCCGTCTGGAACAACGTCTTGTGGGCAGTGCGAGGAACATGGCCCCCATTCAGAAACTACGGATAGAACGTCAGTAACATCAATTGTTCCGTCGCAATTAACGTCTCCGGCAATTCCTGTTGCGCCTGATGAAAGAATCTGAACATCGTCAATGTTCCAGCCAGAGTATGTCCACCCGCTGTCTGTACTTCCCATTGTCCATCTTATTTGTACGTCCGATTGTCCATCAGCAAAAGAAGAAATGTCAAATATTTCTGTTACCCACTGGTTATCTGTTATTTCTGATTGGTTTGTCCAAATTGTTGACCAAGAACCTCCGTCTTTGCGAACTCCAATTGATGCGTGGTCGTAGGCCGGCTGTTCGACGTTCAAATATCGTTTAAATTGCAACTGTGTGTTTGTGTGTTGGGAAAGGTCTAACAATTCTGTTGTTAGGTGTTTTTGAGATAGGTTGTTTGGATAGTCTCCGTTAAGGTTGTAGCCAACAACGTTGCTTCCAGTTGCACCGCTTGTTGGGTCTGGGTTTCCATAGGATCCGCCACCTCCGGTTGGGACTCCCCAGTCCCATTGCCCCTCCATTGACCAGTTCGGGTTTTGGTTCATTTCCCATGTATACGCTGTAGATGCGGTGCTTACCAAAAGAACTTCTTCTCCGTCTGGATAGTTAATTATCTGTCCGTCCTCCAACTCAACACTAAACCAATATTCTCCATCTAGTCCACAAAAAGATGTTGGAAGTTCAACTGTAAAACTTTCGTCTATGTTTTGAGTAATTGGCCTCTGTGCAAACGGCCCTTCGTTTCCAAACCTAACGTGTAGTGTTGCTGCGTTTGAATCGATTGGATCATCAAACACCGACTCGATAATCATTGGAAACTCAACAACTTCTCCCTGGTCTACAAATTGAGGAAGACCTGAAGGGAACGAAAATGAAAGTGGCTGATTTACAAACTGCAACATTGCGATTGCGGCTGCAAAACTTTCTTCACAGGTTGGAATAATTTCACTTGGAGGCAGGTCGAAGCCGGGCGAGCCCGTTGGTCTTAATTCAATTGTGTAAGAAAGCGAGCCCCTGTTGGTTGTCCAGTCGGGAAAAACTCCGTCGGCGAGGTATAGAAGGTCGCCGCCTGTTCCTGCAACATAGGTTTCTCCGTGCACGGCTTCAATTGCTTCGCTCATTGCTCCAGAAAGTGCCTTAACAATGTTGACCCTTGGTGGTGGTGTGTTTGAACTTGCCCATGGCTCTAGAACAAGTTGAGAATAACTGTGAAAATCAATGTGAGAGACCAGATTAGGAAGCGTGTTTATTAAATCACGCATTGCTTGGGTTTCTGGTTCTGAAAATACGCTTGGCCCAACATATACATCACTGCAAGTGCTTGTGCTTGTGCTGTCCCCGCCGTTCCACTCGTACTCCCAGTTTCTGTTTAAATCAACACCCTCACAGGAGCCGCTATTGTTGCGTCGGTTTTTTCTCCAAAACCTATCACCAAAGGCGTCGTAAGTGAATTCGTATCCGTCTGGGTTTACGATTGGAACAATTATTATTTCGGTTGTTTCTAGGTAATCTTGTATCTCTTGGTCAAACACCCAACCGCTAATTATGTTTTCTGCAATATAACAAGGAACCATTACCGAAATCCACTCTCGAGCATGTTGGCAGCCATTGAAAAGTACCTGTTTTCTTCCAGTGCTATCTCCTGGCGCTGTGATTCGGATGCCGTGAATATCTCTTCCTTCGTGGGACTGCCCAACTATAAACGTTGTTGCTATATCTGGTGCAGTTGATACAAGCGACTGAAGTTTTGTGTTTACCTCGTCCCACCTTTTGTAGTCGCTGTACCACCCGCCCCTGTTCCCTTCTCTTGCGTCCTCTCTTAACTTTTCAAAGCGCTTTAGGCGCCCATCAATGTCTGTTTCGACTATTTCAAATTTTAGACCAAGTTTGTTGACAATCCGAATGGACTTGTCGTCAAGAAGCATTGGCGTTTCACCCTCATGATCAAAACACGCAAGTGACCTAGCGCCGCTTTCTCTTAGAGTTTTTAACTGTCCTTCGTTTTCGATGTGAACGTTAACAATTGAAAGGTTTTCATATTTCCCTAATGAAAAAATTGCTGCCGTTACGAGTGCGATTGTTTGTATTAATGCCATAGCGGTCTCCATTATGCCTATACGCGTCAAAATAGCGAGCGGATTCTTGTAATTTTATTGATTGACAAAAAACAGGTGAGATGGGATGCTGCATATATGTTAAAAAACACTGCTTCTGTCTTGTTTCTGGTTACTGTTGGTGGGTGTGCCTCTTTACCAGAAGGCCCAACAAGCGTCCACGATGTCGGCGTTGATGTGCGCGCTGATTTGGACATTATTGATACATCCACAAGCCAGCACCTAGATTGGAATACTTTTTTTAATTTTGTTGATGATGCAGACGTTGTTTTGCTCGGAGAACAACACGACCATGCGGCTGGTCACGCGTTCCAACTTGCAGTCGTGGAAGACGTGATGGACAAATATCCAAAAAGCGTGTTGGCGCTTGAGATGCTTGAACGCGACGAACAACTTAGGGTTGATGATTACATGGAAGATTTTATTGATGCAAAAACCTTTGCTTCAATTACTCTGTCCAAAAACTGGGGTGGTCCTGGTGGGTGGGAGGCCTGGTACCAACCAATTATCGATGCGACAAAAGAGCGCGGTGGATTGGTGGTCGCAGCAAATGCTCCAAGAAGATATGTTCGTCTTGCTAGGATTGATGGTTACGAAAGGATTGACGAACTTCCAAAAGAAAGGCGCTTGTTTATTGATTACCCAGAAGAACTTTCTGGTGGGCGTTATAGACAGCGGTTTTGGGAACTAGCCAATCACGATGAGGAGGATGGTGGGGACGGGTTAGAAATTGATGTAACAACAATTGACAACGATGATCCGCTTCTGCCAACTTTCAAAAGCATGCAGTCGTGGGACGCCACAATGGCACAATCAATTGTCGATTCTAAACCATCAAGGGATCACAAAGTTATATTGTTGGTCGGCCAATTCCATGTTGAATATGATGGTGGCATAGTTCAAGAGTTAAGAAAAAGAATGCCAAGTGCAAAAGTTCTAGTTGTTTCAATCCAAAGAGAGATTCCCGAAGAAGATTGGCAATCAGATCCTCCTATTTCTGATGTTATGGTTGTTGAGGAGACCAACAATTAATCGGCACTACACCTGTTTAATCGATCGTTGATTGCTTGCCACTCTTTGTTAAGTGGCGGTTTTTCTATAACAATTTTGTTTCCAAGCAATTTGTCGGCTTCTCGAAGTGTCGAATAAAGTTGTTTTGCGTACTCGGTCGGATTGTCCGGCATTTTAAAAACTTTTTTTGCTATCGAAACATCGGTTTTAATGGAAACCAAAATGCTTTCGCTGTCACACGATCCTTCAACATTTTTCTCGTCTACAAGCACAGTTGTGGTTTTTGGAGCATAGTGTCTTGAAGAGGTTCCCGGTGAGTTGGTTTGACATAAACTGTGTTTGATGTCGACATCTCCAACAATTGATTCTATTTCTTCAACGGACAGTGTGCCAAGTCGGAGAATTGTTGGAGCTTCAACCATTGAGATAATTGTTGATTCAATGCCACGTTCGCACGGCCCTCCATCAACAACTGTTACAACTCCTCCAAACTCTTCTTCTACGTGAGCCGCGGTGGTTGGTGAAACTTGCCCCGATTTGTTCGCAGACGGGGCTGATATTGGGCCATTAAATTCTCTCAACAGTTTTCTTGCTACTGGATGAGATGGGCACCTAATTGCGATTGTGTTAAACCCACCGCTGGCCAGATTGGGCACTGTTTCTTTTTTGGGAAGAACCAGCGTGAGGGCTCCGGGCCAAAAATTTGTTGCTAGCAAGTCACACTGATTATTCCATCCAGTGCACAATCTTTCGGACCACCCCTTCTCCAACACGTGTGAAATAGTTGGGTTGGTTGATGGTCTATTTTTTAGTTTATAAACCGTTTTAATTGCAGTTTCGTTAAACGTGTCGCATCCTAGACCATAAACAGTTTCGGTTGAAAATGCCACAACCTCCCCCTGAGACAGTTGATTGGCTACTAGTTTGATGTTTTCGTCTGTGGGCTGGAGTATTGTCACTGTTCGTTTATCTCTTGGTCTACAAACGAAACTTGGTGGTGCGACATAGATGTTCCCATTGCTTTATATAGTTCTGAAATTGATTTGTTGTAATTAACAACTGACTGAACCTCTGAAATTTTTGCCTGCGCAAGACCGGATTGTGTTTGTAGTTTTAGATTTAAAAACGTTGGCGTGAGCCCTGCCATTGTTTCTTCTTCTACCAATAGTGCGCGCAGGTTTTCTGCTTGTGCAATTCGGTAGTCCTTGTTTGCTCTCATTAGAGACGCGTTGGTCAAAATGTCTCTGAGGGTGTTTTTGATTTCGATAGTCGCTTTCTGTATTCCTTTTTTGTATGAAGAAATTGCTGACATTTGTTTAAGTCGCATTATTTTTGCATTTGAATCCGCCTCTCTGTTTCCAAGAGGAACCGAAAATGTAAGACCTAGCAAATAGTTAACGTAGTCCCTGTCAAACACCTCTTCGTATCCGCGCCCAGCACTATCACCTAGTCCATACAGTGACATTTGTGCTTGCATGTCGAGTTGTGGAAGTTTGGCATTTTCCGCTACCTCGAGGTTTATGTCGCTAGAACTAATTTCTATAGCCAGTGCTTTTAGGTCTGGGCGGTTTGCTATTGCTGTAACTAGGGCTTGTTTTAGTGAAACGGTTATTGGTGTTGCTTTAACTTCTCCGGTCGGCTGAATTACCAACTCGGACTCTAAAGAATAGTTTTCAGAGTTAATCAATTGTTTTAGTCGGTCTGAAGCAGCATAAACAGCCGACTGTTGTTTTATTACATCCGTCCTCCTTCTTTGTACTGTTGCTACCGCCTGTGCATAATCTGCCTCACTGGTGTCATACGACATACGATGTTCCAGTGTTTCAACAAGGTTCTCTCCTTGTTCAAGTAGCCACTGGTTAATTTGCAAAACCCTCCACTGTAAACACATGTCTAAATATGCTTGTTCCGAAGCAGTTATAACGTCGTTTAATGTTTTCTTTGCCTCTTCTACAGTAATGTCGTGATCGAGTTCTGAAATCCTAATCTGTGAAAGTGATATTTTCTCTCCAAAATTTCTTAGAAGAGGTTGGTTTAACTCTAGTGTTCCTATGGTCTGCCATGCCGGGTCTGGGCTATAGTCAAACTCTTGGGAGCCTGTTTCGGTTTTTGTTACGTCTGTAGAAAGCAAAAACGTTCCTCCGCTATCTAACTTTTTTGACAGAGACGCATTGGTTGAAAAAATGTCTGACTTTCGCTCAGAAGAACTTAGGGGTTGCCCCGCTGGGGTTATGGCTTGTTGTTGTGGGACCCGGTTTTTTGTTTTAGAGACCCCTGCTCCAAACACAAAATCGAATGCTGCTTGTGCGGCCGTTACTGATTGTTCTGCAATTTTTGGCTGGAAAGAAGAAATTTGTATGTCGAGGTTGTTTTCGATTGCAAGAGTAATTGCGCTTTGCATTGAAAGTGGTGCTGTTTGTGCCAAATCTAGGTTTAAATCAAAACCAAGTTTAGTGTTCCAGCCGTCTTTGGAACTGTACGGTGAAAGTGTTTCTAGTTCCAGAATTCTGTTACTTAGGGATTTCTCAACTGTTGTCTTTGTTGTGTCTGGTAGAACAACCAAATCTTTGGTGTCGCCTTTATTCTCGATTTCAACAATTGCACTTCCTTCTGCTCCACTGGCTTTGGTCTGCTGGTCTGGTGTGTTG
>CAZLCM010000065.1:0-5789 GCA_964558055.1 uncultured Isosphaeraceae bacterium
GATGAATAGCATTTTTTGATTTTGCCTTTTTATTTGCAATTTTTGCAACTACTTCATTCATGTTCATGTTCGTTGAAGTGCCAGAGCCAGTTTGAAACACATCAATTGGGAAGTGCAACATCATTGCTTCACAACGATTCGAATCACTTAATGCTTCCATGACATCATCGCACGCATCAATTATGAATTTTGAACGTTTTTCTTCAAGCAATTTCAGTTTTGCATTGGCAATCGCAGCCGACCGTTTTAAGAGTGCAAACGAGTAAATAATTGAAACAGGCATAGGTCTCCCCGAGACGGGGAAGTTTAAGACCGCACGTTGAGTCGATGCCCCATAAAGTGCATGTGAAGGGACTTCCATCTCGCCCATTGAATCACTTTCGATTCGTGTTTTTGTTGGTTTAGATGACATGGTTAATTCTCAATATTCGGTTCTACCTGTTCTGGGATTTCGAGTAATGTTTGTTGCTCTTGTGTTAGTTGGTCGTTAAATCGTTGAATTATTTGTTTCTTTATCACAGAAGCGGCAACAGAATCTACAGTTTTCAGTTTTTCCCATTGAGCAATCCACATAGTTGGCTCTGGTTTTGCATCTGCTGCTGCATCCCAAGCAGACGCATTTATTGCTGCTATAAATCGGAGTGTAACTAAATCATCATCTATCAACGCTTCGCCAAAAGCGTCAAGTAATTGAAGAGCACCTACAGCATCACCATTGTCAATCAACAATGGGACCGTTCTTCTTGCTATTGCCTTCCTTGCAGCAAGGCTTTTTTCTGATGCCTTCTCCCAAACTTCATCAAGAATCGAAAGACGCAATTCGTCTAAGTTCAATCTCTTTAGCATGTCATCTGCACGAAGCAAGTCGCTTGTGCTTAGAGATGTAGCGATATTAAATGTTGCAATGTCCCAATTCGGATTATTTTCTTTTCTTAAAGAAAGCAATTTTTGGAATGAATCGATATCTATTTTTGTTTGTAGTGCATCTAAAGCATAGGGGTACATTAAATCGTCCCCAGCCCTTGCTATTAGTGGATCTGTGAAGCCTGCGTACCCAAATCCCTTTGCTACCGCTTCACGGATATTGCCATCTTGATGGTCTAGTAAATTAATAAGGCCTTGTTTTGTAGTATTACTTCCTAGCATTGCCTCTAAGGTGAGAAGAGCAGGAACAGAATTTTTTTGGTTGCTTTTTAAAACGATTCTTAATATTTGTCTTTTGGTCTTATTGGTTACCTCGTTGTTATTCAATAAGAATATAAGAGCCTTTGCTGATGGCTCGCTCGGTTTTTGCTCAAGGCGTGAAATCGTTGGAGCAATCGCGCTTGGATGTGAAACTGTTTGGAAAAATATCAGTTCTTGTTCGACAACCTGTTCATTTGTTTCAAAAGAAAGTAAATCAGCAACGTGCTCCGCTAATCCAGGTACATGTATTTCTGGAAGAAGTTTTGCAGCTGCCAAGCGGACGGTTGGGTTTTCATCTTGAAGACAATCGACAACAAGTTGCAATTCTTCGTCACTTGCATCTCCATCTCTCATCAAAATACCGACTCGCTCGATTGCAAACACACGCAATTCTGGCATTGTGTCACCAATAACACCAGGAAGCAGTTCATGTTGGTGTTCAGAACTTATCATTGGCCAATATCTAGAGTACGTCTCGACTAGTTTTTCTTTTAGGTCACGAAGTTCGTTTTTTTCAAGTTGTACATCGTTACTGCTTTGAACAATATCTTTTGGTTTGGGTTCAATTGGTCTTGGCTGGTTTGTGGTTTGTACTGGGGTTTCACAGCCAAAAGCAACGAGTAATAAAATCGAAGAAATAATCAAAGGAAGTATGGAAACTAGTGCATTCAACATGGATTATTAGGCAGTGTATTCGATAATGGCGAGAAACACCTCTTTGTTTTGTATACCATTTTGGAGTTTCAAAGTACAATACTCCGCTGTATGAACAATTGGCAAGATGCTGAACAATTCGCAGACAAGGCGCTAGAAATGTTTGAACGAGGGCGTTGGAATGAGGCCGAAACGGAGCTCAGGAAGGCCCTTGAAATAGACCCAGACCAAGGTGATTGGCATTTCAATTTGGGCCTTACTCTTGAACGAACTGGTCGAGATGCTGAAGCTCTATCAAGTTTTGAGCAAGCATCTAGATTGCTTGAAGATGCCGTTGACCCTCAACTTGCGGCGGGCTCTACTTGCGCACGTCTAGGGAGGTTTAATGATGCGATTAATTGGCTTGAGAAAGTTATTCGGCTTGATTCAAGTATAGAACCCGCTTGGGCAATCCTTGTTGACGTGCATGCTTCCAATGAAAATCACGATGAAGCAGAAACTACCTTTTATATGGCACAAGATGCCCTGAAAGAACCAAGTGCAAATGTACTTATTGCTATGAGCGGAAGTTTGCTGACTAGAGGACTGGTTGAACGTGCGATTTGGTGCGCACAAGAAGCCCTAAAAATAGACCAAGAGGTTCATGGTGGGCGACTTAGGTTAGCAGGTTGTATGATTGCAAATGGTCAAAGTCAACGAGCATCACAAATCTTGTTGCAAGAATTAAGAGAGGACCCTGGGAACGTACAAGCACTGCTCCTGCACGCTGATGTTCTTGCAGAAACAGGTCGTGCTAACGAAGCACTAATAAAATTACATCGTGTTCTTGAACTTGAGCCGGCGAATATAGAGGCACATATTCGAGCAGGGCAATTTGCAATGGGCGAACAACGTTGGGAAGAAGCTTTCATTGCTTGGGGATTAGTGCGCCGCCTCAAGCCAAACCACAAAACAGCATCTCTACATCTAGCTCAAACACTTTTGGCAATGCAAAGACCCGAAGCAGCACGACCGCTTTTGCAGGAATTTGTTGAAAGAATGGACGAATCGACACCTGATACTGAGAAACTCCTAGTCGCCGAATTACTTCTTGGCGCTGGTGAGCCAGTTACCTCTTCTGTTTTATTGAGAGAACTTCGGTCGTCTTTTGATGACCAAGATCCTAACAAGATAAGGTGCCTTAGAATCCTTGCCGTTACTTTGTTTGCAAGCAATAAGATTGATGACGGTGCAGCAGTAAGCAGGAAAGTTCTAAGAATTGATCCAAATTGCGTTCCCTCGATGCACAATCTGGCGCTTGCTGCAGTAAAAAATAACCGGTATAGAAGTGCTTGGGGTTGGGTGCGAAAAGGGTTAAATCAAGACCCAATGGATAACGACCTTCGAAGATTACGATCTCGGCTAATCTGGGAGGGAATTGTTCGATTCTGTAAGAAGTTTGTTCGCAGAACTAAATAAACTGTTTACAGCGTACCGGAAGTGAATGGAAGCAAAGACATAAATCGAGCTCGCTTGATTGCTTGAGCAACCATCCGTTGTTCCTTTGCAGAAGTTCCCAGACGTTTACGTGAGTAAATCTTTCCGTTAGGGGTCATCAAACGACGCAATTCATCAGCGGACTTATAGTCGATGTATTTTCGGTCTCGGTTATCTGTTTTTAAGTAGGTCTTTGCTTGTGGTCTACCGTAATCTTTACTGCTCATAGATTGGGTCCTTTCGACATGGATACAAATGTAGCCCCAATACTGTGAGGCGGCGAAGACGCGGTATTGTACCCTGCGACAAACCCCAAAGCAAGCGATGCGGGGTGTGTATGATACCCTTCACTTCATGTGTCCAACGATAGGAATAACTGCTGATCACCACGAAAAACGGCATAGAGTTGCTGTTGCCTACTCTTCATCTATAGTTTCTGCAGGTGGTACTCCAATTATTCTTCCGCCAATTATCAGCCAAACAGAACAATATTTATCAATTTGTGACGGATTTGTATTTACAGGTGGTGATGACCCAAGGATGGAACATTGGGGGATAACTACCCACAACAATGCAAAACCAGTTTCTAAGGAGCGGCAGGAATTTGAATTGTCTTTACTTTCTTCCTTACAAGAATGCCCAAATGTGCCGGTTTTAGGAATTTGCCTTGGTATGCAGTGGATGGGATTGCTTGCTGGTGGTTCAATAAATCAGGACTTACAGGAACCTTTTGCGACTAATCACCGAACAGGGGAACACAAGATCCAAGGTGAACTTGGGACTGGCTTTGTACACACACATCATCACCAATCAATAGAAGATCCGGGACGATTGTCAATAGTTGCAACTGCAAATGATGGTGTTATTGAAGCGATTCAAGACCATTCAAAAAAATGGTATGTAGGTGTACAGTGGCATCCAGAGAGAACGTTAGATTCAAAACTAGGGCAATCTATATTTGATTCGTTTGTTTCAGCAACCTCACGAAAGACGACAGTTAAGGTATGACTTTTCCTTCTCCTATCCATAAATCTCTTGAACACTTCGCACTTGAGTTTGACGGTGCTGAAAAACAAGTAAGAAGAGAAGGTGCGGCAACAGGGACCTTCCAATCGAAAGTTCTTACCGAGTTCATTCCTTGGGGTGACCAAGGGTGTTATGTTTTAGCAACTACAGGAATTGTTGAACTCGAATATGCAGCAATTCAAAAAACAATTGGTTTGTTTGACGCTCCATGCCGAGGCACAGTTGAAATAACTGGTGAAGATCGTCTAGAGTTTATAGGTCGCTTAACTACTCAAAAAGTTGACGAGATGAAAGTAGGGGATGTCGAGATGGCGTTTGTTGTAACTAGGAAGGGCACTATTGTTGCAGATGTAATAGTTCGTGTCTTTGATGAACGCATTCTTCTTGAAGTTGATGTGACTATTGTTGAGCAACTGATTACACATTTGAATAGTTATATTGTGATGGATGATGTTTCTATTAGTAATTTGACTTCTTCTGTACACTGGTTTTGGTGTGTTGGCCCAAAAGCAAGTAACTTAACATCTGACTTAGCAGAAATACAAAAGTTGCCAAGTGATCTTCTTGGATTATTTGGTGTATCAATAATGGTCTCCACTGATCATGCTATAGAAGTTTGGGAGTCACTGATTGGCAATGGTTGCAATCCGATAGGTTGGTTTGCATTAAACATGGCAAGAGTTGAACAAGGAGCTCCATTGTTCATGATTGACTTTGATACGAGCAATCTCCCACACGAAACCAATTTGCTGCATAGCCGAGTAAGTTTCAATAAGGGTTGTTATCTTGGACAGGAAGTTCTTGCAAGGATGGAATCACTTGGCAAACCTAAACAAAAAATTATGCGACTGATTATGCAATCCGATGGTTTGCCAATTGCTGGAACTCAAATTTGGAAAGATGACACTGCAACCGGAACACCAATTGGAGTAGTTACATCAAGTTCAATAAGTCCACTTGCGGGATCGATGCCAGTAGCGATAGGGATGCTTAGTAAAAACTGCGATGATGTTGACTTGTCTTTGTATTTGTATGTTGGAACAGATATACTTGAAGCCAAAGTTGAAGAATTATGAGCCACTGGCCAGATAAAATCCATATAACTGAAGTAGGTCCACGGGATGGGTTGCAAAATCAATCCAAACTAATCTCAACAGAAACAAAAATTAACCTGATTAATGCTTTGTCACAAACCGGATTGACTTCCATAGAGGCATCAGCGTTCGTCCATCCGAAGTGGGTGCCTCAACTTGCTGATGCTGATGAAGTGTTTGCAGGAATCGAAAAAAATAAAAAGGTGAAGTACTCAGCTCTGGTTCCTAATGAACGTGGCTGGAATAGGGCGCTTGCTGCTGGAGTTGATGAAATAGCAATATTTGTCGCTGCAAGCGAGGCCTTTAGTGAGATCAACACCAACACAACAATAAGAGGTTCAATCGATAGGATAC
>CAZLCM010000066.1:0-5632 GCA_964558055.1 uncultured Isosphaeraceae bacterium
CGCTATCAAAATCAGTCGATGTCTCACAATTTAAATCATCAGGAAGTAATTCTGGGGGTCCAACAAGGGTTACCTTCGCACCAAGTTTCGTTAATCCGATGACGTTTGAACGGGCGACTCGGCTGTGTGTAATATCGCCAACAATTGCAATGTGTTGCCCAGAAAGGTCATCGGTTCCGAAATACCGAGTTAAAGTTACAGCATCAAGCAACGCTTGGGTTGGGTGCGAGGTTGTGCCAGAGCCAGCGTTGATAACTGGAACGCCAACTTGTTGTGCAATTTCACTTGGACCGTTTTCTTCGGAACACCTGACGACAATTCCTGCAACGCCCATTGCTTCTAAGTTCAGTGCAGTGTCGACAAGCGTTTCACCCTTGGACGCGCTTGATGTTGCACCGAGTACGTCGATGTAATCGCCACCGAGCCGTTTGGTTGCAATTGTGAAACTGCACCGAGTTCGCGTTGAGTTTTCCATAAAGAGGTTGGCGATAATTTTTTCAGCAAGCGGTGCGTCTGGCTCATACCGATCGCCCGCATCTAAGAAGTGCGACGCTCGTCGCATGAGCCCAAGCATGTCCTTGCGGCTTAAATCAGCCAAACTCAAAAAATGTCGTCCATTCCACGCCATAGAGTGCCCATTGTACCTTTATTGTGTTGACCGAAATCCGATTTTTGATTTTGGTGTTTGGGGAGGTGGTTTCGGCGGCGATGGTGGGTTGAATAACTGTTGTAACAATCCGAAAATCTTTTGAATTTGTTTACCGGTTTCAGCACCCTGCTCATGCATCTCTTGTTCAAGTTTCATGATTCGCTTGGCAAGATCCTTGTTGATTGAAAGCAAATGCCTAAGCCGCACAAACGCTCGCATGATTTGGATGTTGACCTCAATAGCGCGCTTTGAGCGAATCACACTCGAGAGCATCGCTACGCCAAGTTCGGTGAATGCGTAAGGCAAAGTACGGCGACCGCCGTGGTCCGATAATCTTGTGGTGCCAATTTGGCACTTCAAGTTTTCCCACTCTTTTTCTGTTAATTGAAACATAAAATCGCTCGGGAAACGGCCATTGTTACGCTTAACTTGTCGCACGAGTTGCTTGGTCTCCACACCATAAAAACTCGCAAGTTGTTCATCCAAAAGCACTTTTTGCCCTCGCAAAAGCACAATTGAGGACTCTACAAGGTCAGGCGCAAACAGTTCGATCTCGTTCTTTTCTTCCATCTCGGTATTTTATTTTGCTTTTTGGCGATACCTCAAAAAACTGCCTTTTTTCGTGCCATTAATTGTGAAACGCAGCTTTGCGCCAAGATTCTGTTGCCAGCAAATACCAATTTATCGCATGTAATAGCCGCAGATGTGGACAAAAACCTTGCATATACATGACAAACCTGTCACACTATTACAATACCGTGGAAGAGTGTGGGAACATTACGACTTGCTTGCAAGATGCCGCTTCTGGTGGAGAGATCGGGGCCTCTGCGCTTTGGGTCGCAGTCTCAGACGAGATTCACGATATGGCGGTGGCGCTTTGCCGAAACGAATCGCACCAAATCACTGTTCAGCCCACAGCCCTCGTCAACGAAGTGTGGCTAAAACTCCACGAACATGGTTGCTCAAGCGTCACTTGGGAGAATCGTCGTCACTTCTTTGGCTCTGTATCAAAAGCACTTGGCCAAATACTCATCGATTTCGCACGAACTCGAAACCGAGTCAAACGAGGCGGAACGACCAAACCCGCCCCGCTTCACCTTGTGCCGGGCGAACTTGGTTTTATCGAAGAGATTCGAGACGATTCTATGCATGCACTCTCAGAAGCACTCGTACAACTTGGGCTTATCAACGAACGGGCGGAAGAAGTTGCTCGAATGAAATATATTCTTGGAATCTCGACTCCTATTATTGCGCAAATTCTCGGAGTTTCCACTCGCACGATTCGGGGCGACTGGAGGTTTGCACAAGCGTGGCTTCGCCGCGAACTCTCCCACAAATTCGGAATGGACGAGTAATACCATGGGGGAACGTCGCGTGAACTTCGACCTTGTCAAAGAAATTTTTGAACAAGCGATTGACGTCCCATTGGTTGACCGCGAACATTTTGTTATCACTGCTGCAAACGGCGATAATGAAGTTATCAAAGAAGTACAGTCACTCCTTTCTTGTACTTCAGAAGACGACGACGCCGAAGAAATTCTCGACCCGATGATTGGTATGTTTGCCGGGCCTTGGAAAATAGAAGAACGCATTGGTGGCGGTGGAATGGGTAGGGTCTACTACGCTACGAATCCTAAGACCAACAAACGAGCAGCGATTAAAGTTTTACGACGATTGTTAGTTGATCGAAGCGCTGCAAAACGTTTTGAACAAGAGATACGCGTTTTAGGGCGTCTCGATCATGCGGGCATCGCAAGAATCAAAGGTGCGGGAACAATTGAACTCGAAGGCGACCGAGTGCCGTGGATTGCAATGGAGTTAATTGAGGAATCAGTTCCAATTACAACATACGCAAAGAATAAACCAATGGAAGTAAAACTTGCGCTACTGCGAGATACTTGCCTTGCAGTTGGAGAAGCACACACAAAGGGAATCATTCACCGTGATGTAAAGCCAAGTAACATTCTTGTAAACAAAAATGGCGAAGTAAAAATTATCGACTTTGGGATTGCAAAGGTAATTGACGATACGATTCGGCCAACCGGTTTGCATACACAAACCGGCGGCCTGCTTGGCACGTTACAGTACATGGCGCCCGAAAGTTGTGCGCAAGGAAGCGTCGCGCAAACTACATCTGATGTGTATTCACTTGGCATCATCATGTACGAAATGCTTTCGGGACACAGACCCTACGAAGTGCGTGGCGATTCAGTCCCGTCACTTGTGCAAGCGATGTCAACAACAGACCCAACACCAATTGGCGAGAAATTTCCTGCATATAAGGGATCGGTTGCCGCGGTTGTGCACAAAGCACTTGCGAGAAACCCTCGAAATAGATACTCAAGTGCAAATGAGTTTGCAACCGACTTGCAACATTTAATAGACGGTGCACCAGTTACCGCAAGACCAGAACCGTATTTTGTCCGGATGATTCGAAAGCACCGCACTGCAGCAGCAGTGCTTGCAATCACAATTCCAATTCTTGTGGCGGCGACAGCGGTTTCAACATATTTTGCAATCAGTGCAAACCAGCAACTTGTTCGTAATGAAAAAATGCTTGCGTTTGCGAAAGATGCAATGCAAGTACAAAAAGAAATATTGCATCAACATTCTGAATACTGGGAAACCCACGTATCTAATGCAAAAATGAGAGCGGACGAACTTACTCCTGGGGATTTGTTACTCAGAGTAGAAATGTACGAAGCCCTAGGCGGTCATGGCAAATCAAAAAGGGGTACTTGCGAACTCTACAAAGAGGCACATCAGATACTTGTAAACGAGCTTGGCGAAAATGATTCGCAGACATTGTTAATCGAAGCAAAATACATCGATTCTGGCGCTCTATTGAGACCTGATGGCGGAAGAGATACGGAAGCATCCGTGCTACGCTTACAAAATATATTATCTCGTTGGAACAGTGGCACACCCGAAGAACATTCTGAACTTCTGTACCTAGTTTCAAGGATTGAACTTGCGTCTAAGGAAGAAAAAATCCGGAAACTTGGGCATAAACACGCAAAAGAGTCAGAGCGGATAGCAAGATCTGTTTATGTTACTGGTGAAAACGAAAAGTTAGTAATTCAACCAGTCGGAAAAAGAATTTGGTCGTTGATTTTCATGGATGGCGATGAAGTTTCTTTAACCAAAGCCATAGAGCTTATCAAAAAAAATGCGCTGCCATTACTTAGAAGCCGGTATAAAGAAAACGATATTAGAGTTTTGAAAGCGACCTCATTTTTGGCAATTGCACATCTTGAACGGAGTAATTACAAGGATGGAAAGGAACAACTTGTTGATATTAATGATGCGCTGAAATTAAATGAATTTGTAGTTGATGAAATTGTTAAACAATCTGGTGATGGATACAACACTGCTTGGCAAGTGATGAACAACCTCGCACTTTGTTTGGTTGCAAAAGCAGAATATTTTGAAGAATTTTCTGAGAACAATCGTACCCAAATTAGAGAACTTAAAACACAAGCGAGTGAGTTATGGAGCAAAATTTTGCAACAGTCTCAGTTTAAAAAAGGCGATTCCTACGATGTGCACGAATGGTATTTAGCAACGTATCAAGAATCGTTACCCCAATTCGCCCCAACTAACGAGCAATGGAGCGATTGGTTAAGGATCATCTCTACTCCGCCAACTAGAAATTAGTTGTAAAAATTCTTCCGGAACATCCATTTCTATCACATATACCAAGGAGAGTTACCAACGGAGTAACTCATTAAGGGAATCTAATTGGTAGGAGTAAAGAAATGAAATTTTTAGTTGGAAGTGGAGCTTTGTTTGTGTTGGCCGGAATTTTTGGTGCATTGCCAACCTTCGGAGCGGAGCAATGGACCGTTGAGTCAGGTGGCAACGGGCATTGGTATGCAGTGATTTCGGATGGTGGTTCCTGTTGGGAAGAACTTAAAGTACACGCTGAAGGGCAGGGTGGATATCTTGCAACAATAACTAGCCAACAAGAGCAGTCGTTCATAGAAAATAATCTAGACATATCAGATTGGAATTGGCTTGGGGGATACCAAGACACGACGGATCCAGAATACTCTGAGCCGAGCGGTGGCTGGAAATGGATTACAGGTGAATCATGGAAATACACTAATTGGGATCCTACCGAACCAAACGATACAAACGGGTCTGAAAACTATTTGAACATGTTTATTGGTGGGTCGAATTGGAATGACAATGGAAGTTGTGGTGCTGGAAACTATATTATTGAATGGGATACAAATCCAAATATTAGACACTGGTCAATAAGCGAGGGTGGCAACGGGCATTGGTACCTTGGTGTACCAGCACCAAAGGGTATTAGTTGGCTTGATGCGAATGACGCGGCAATTGCAATGGGTGGGTACTTGGCTACCTTGACAAGTGAGGAAGAAGATTCTTTTGTTTCATTTACAATTTGCGAACCAGAAGATCTTTGGAATTGGGATGGCGGCGTAGCAAGAGGTCCATGGTTCGGTGCGCAAGTTACAGTTGATAATTGTCCAGATGGTGAAATGTTTTGGGTTACAGGTGAACTTTGGGACTATACAAGGTGGCATCCAGGCAATCCGAATTGCACAGATTGCACATGCGGCATTCAATTTTGGGGTTATGGTAATCGCACTTGGAATGACAACCACGATGATGACCCAACCCGTGCAAATGGCTATATTGTTGAGTTTACAACGATGCCAGGAGAAACTTTTGGTGCATGTTGTGTTGCAGGTGAATGTGCAACAGTGAATAGTTCTGGCTGTGCTGGCTTAGGTGGTGACTGGGGTGGTTCAGATTCTTCGTGTTTAGATTTGGCTTGCGACATTCCATGTCCATCAGATTTAAATGGCGATGGAGCTGTCGAGGTGGACGACCTTCTTGTTTTGATAGCAGCCTGGGGTTCATGCCCATAACGATTACTTGTAGTTGACTATGAATTTGCAGCCCGACCTCCTAAGGTCGGGTTGCTTTTTTATGTGTAGAATGCCGACCGTG
>CAZLCM010000067.1:0-5300 GCA_964558055.1 uncultured Isosphaeraceae bacterium
AAACACAACTCGTTTATTTAAGGGAACTTAGTTCTGTTATTTGAACTCGGTGCCTGCCTATGTGTGGATTTGAAAACACATAAGAGTTACAAACCAGTTCTCTTCCCACAAGAGTGTGGTCTATGCAGTACAAAGGGAAGTGTAAAGGGAACGATGCGAGCAAACCACTGCCACCAAGATTACTCGCGTCAATTAGGTTCGGGAACATATGTTTTATTGCGTAACTGTTCCTTGTCATGTTGAAGTCCCCAATAACAATGTCAGGTTGATTAGATTCAACTTGTGAATAAAGACGAAGTGCTCTTTCTGCTGTTTCAATTCTTGGCGTAAACAAATCAGAAGGTAGGTCAACAGCCCACAAATCTATGGTCTTCCCAATCTTTTCAGTTGCGTCAATTACGAACTTTGAAATATAGATTCCCTCTGATGCAACTAGCGTCTGTACTTCTAATACATCATGTTTTGTGAGTATGGTGAAAGGACCATTAGTTACAACTCTTCTTCCAACTCCAAGCCAGTCCTTGATAATTGGCTCGCTACGAACATACCAACCGTGTGTTAACAAAGTGATATCTCCATTCAACCGAATTATTTCTTTTGCGGATTCATAGGAAACATTTTTTTTAGAGTGGCTCATTGTCCAACCAACAAGCCGTATGCTTCCGCTGGAATCAGCAGATGAAAAGAAACGGTTTTCTTCAAATATGAACCAGTAAACAGAGGTTAAAAAAAGTGGTGTTAAAAAAAATAGCGCTTTCGATCTTTTTTCGATTGAATACAAAACCAATGCGGCTGCAAGTAATACCAGAATGAATAGGGTTGGAATCCAAGCAAGCCACTGGCTCCATCCCCATCGATCGCTAAGAATCAACCCAACGAGCCATAAGCAGTAAAAAACAACAGAGAAAACCGCTACAAAAACAGCAAAACGCTTCATGGTTACGGAACAAACGGAAATACAAGTGTTGCAATGCTTGTTGCAATAATGGCTACAAGTATTGTTAAAGGGAGCCCAAGTTTTGGGAAGTCCATAAACGTATAGCCACCGGGTCCATACACCATAAGATTAGTTTGATAAGTAATTGGAGTTAGAAAGTTGCAACCAGCGGCAGCCATCATCGTGAACACAAATGGGTATGGAGATACACCAAGACCTTCTGCTGCACTGATAACAACTGGAAACATGATGACGGCAGCACCGAAATTAGTCATGAGTTGAGCTGCCACGCTTGTCATAATAAACACAAGGAATAGAGTTCCATAGTTGCCAATATGGATAGAGTTGGCGAAGTCCAAGAGACCCGTACTTGCAACCTCGGCTAACCCACTTGCCTGAACCGCGTTTCCAATCCCCATCGCTGAACCAATTACAATTAGAACTTGGAGGTTAATTGCCCTTTTTGCCTTCGGTCCATTTATACATCTAGCCAAAACCATAAGTAACCCACAGCCCCATATAGCTGCAACTCTGTCAATTATTCCACTCGTCAACAACACAATTAATAACCCAAGGATACATAGAGATATTTTTGCCTTGTTGTGTAATTTTGGCATGGAGTCCTCTAGTTCAGAGATTAGATAAAAATCTGAACTATGTTTCCACGTTCTTAAAAAATCGTCACTTGACTCGATTAGCAAGGTATCTCCCGGCTGCAAAACTATGTCACCAATCTTACTAACTATGTGTGTTCCGTTTCGATGTACTGCAAGAATGGCAGCATTGTATTTAGTGCGAAACTGAGAATTGCGAATGGTTTGTCCAACAAGTGGTGAACTTCCCGAAACTACTGCTTCAACCATTTTCCTTGAAAACGCCTGTCCACCAATTTCATCAAGATCGTCTGTGTATGGGATTAGTCCTCTGGTTTTTCTAAGGTTTACAACAGAGTTTACGTCACCGATGAAAATCAATTTATCTTCCTGTTGTAGAATTTCTTGTGGTGTTATTGCGCCAAGGTATTTGTCCCCGCGAACAATTGCGCTTAAGTACAGGTCTGGCAAGTTCCGAAGGTCAGCCTCAGAAATTGTTTTCCCAACAATTGCTGCACCGTCCTCTATACCCATTTTTATTTCATATTCTCGGATATGTCTTTCGGAACTCTTAATAGGTGTTCGACTAGGAAGTAGCCACTTTGTAGTAACTACAATGAAAATGATTCCTAGAACTGCAACAGGAACTCCAATCCAAGCAGCGCCCCACATTGTCAGAGCATCACTTGGTGGAGCCACACTTATCTCTTGCACCCATAGTGGTGGGTCTTGCCACCAACTGATGAACAAGCCCATGATAATTAGGTTTGAACCGGTACCAATCATTGTGCCTTGCCCACCTAAAATGCCTGCAAAACTTAGTGGCATGTATAACTTAGATGGTGCGATTTTTAATCGTTTTGCCCAATCATTTATCATAGGAAGGTACATTGCTACGATTGGGGTTGTGTTCATAAATGCTGACATTGCTGCTACTGGCACCATCATTCGTACTTGAGCTGCTGCAAGTGATTTTGGTTTACCTAACAGTTTTTTGCCAATAAGTTCAATTCCGCCCGTCTCTTGTAGAGCCGATGCAACCACAAATAATCCGGCAATCATAAGAAGTGGGCGACCAGCAAATCCCTCTGTCGCTGATTTGAAATCTACTACACCCGTAATCATTAAAAAAACAAGCCCTGCACTAATAACTAAATCAGGTCCATATTTACGCTTATGCATGAGAGCGATAATTATTACCACAATCGTGAAAAGCGTAATCCAAGCAGAGGTGGTCATTACTCTTGTGCTATCGCAAGGTTATCAATCGCTGCGATAATCCGTTGGTGGAGCCCATCAGTTGCACAAATGACACCACGGTTATTTTCAAGCCGGTGCCCATGTGTGAATTCAAGAGGTTTGCCAGAAACATCGCTTACAACCGCACCTGCTTCTGTTGCAATACACATACCTGCTGCGTGGTCCCAAATTTTTTCAACGTACGTTTTGCTAGTTGGAAGACGCAAGTATCCGTCCGCTTGACCACGTGCGACAAGTGAATATTTACACTGGCTATCTAATCTAGCCGGTTCGCCTTCGGTGCCAATTGCGTCAACAATTTTTCCACTGTCACCACGATTGGAATGACCTTTTTCTGCCGATTCACAAAAACGAATTGGCCTTGATTCTTCATATTGTTGTGCAACTATTCTCATTGGAGAAGAAGTAGGATTGCAGTCAGCAAATTCCCACGCGCCTGCGCCTTTTGATGCAGCGTAGACAACGCCTTGTGGATCTATTTCATCAAGCGGGAAGGATTGGTCTATTGATAAATTTGGGCAACCCATAACGCCAGCAACTACTTCACCATCTTCAATACGCCCAAGTGCGATTGCATAATGTTGCCCGCGTAAAAACCCCTTCGTTCCATCAATTGGGTCAAGAGCCCAAAAGGCATTTGAATTTCCATCATGGTTACACGCATCAATTGCATCGAGCACCTCGTCCTTGGTCACTTGAGGACGCCAAGACTGGACTGCCTCTAAGACGGCTTGAAGAACTATGCCTTGCTCATCAGTTCTAAGGACAGCAGCATCCTCTTCTCCGACAATAAGGCAGTCAGATGGATCGAGTTTATCTGCCAAACTAAGAGATACGATTGCTTGAACTGCGAAGTCAGCCACGGTAACTGGGCTCCTGTCATCTTTTGTCACTTCGCATATATGCTCTAGATTTGCTTGGACAGCACGAGAAACAGCGCAGGCGGTTGAGACGGCATCAAGTGCGGCCGGAATAAGACGGTGTTGTGTTTGTAATTCGCTCATAATTTCTCTCTTAATCGGTCAAAAAGGCACATATTAACCATCAAAATTACGCTTCTGGGTTCTATGTTGTTCGTACAAAAAAAGCCCCTTGGCTTCCAAGGGGCTTTTCAAGTTAGACTATCTATTGTTATGAAATGAATGTTGCCTTAAATTCACCAATTGCTGTGTTGAAATCGTCTTCAAGGCCTTTGAAGGATTTTGCTTCAGTAAGTTTATCCTTCGCAGATTTTGCCGAAGTGTTCATATATTCAAGTAGGCCTTCTTCAAATGCATGAACTTTATCTGTTGCGACGTCATCAAGGAACCCCTTAGAGGCAGCATAAATTGCAATTGCTTGATCAATTGCCTTGTATGGTGTGTATTGTCCTTGTTTTAGTAGTTCAACAAGTCGTGCACCACGATCTAATTGTTGTTGGCTAGCCGCGTCAAGTTCTGTTCCAAGTTGAGCAAATGCCTCGAGTTCTCGGTATGCAGCAAGGTCGAGACGCAATGAGCCGGCAACTTCTTTCATCGCTTTAATTTGAGCATTGCCACCTACACGGCTAACTGAAATACCAACGTTAATCGCTGGTCGAACGCCCGAAGCAAACAGTTCTGGCTGCAAGTAAATCTGACCATCTGTAATAGAAATCACGTTGGTAGGAATATAAGCAGAAACATCACCCTCTTGTGTTTCAATAATAGGAAGTGCGGTCAATGAACCGCCACCATTTTCGTCTGAGAGTTTAGTTGCTCTTTCAAGTAGACGGCTATGTAGATAGAAGACGTCTCCTGGGAATGCTTCACGACCAGGTGGACGGCGAAGCAAGAGTGAAAGTTGGCGGTATGCCGTTGCTTGCTTTGAAAGATCGTCGTATATGCAAAGTGCGTGTTTAGGCGTCTTTCCTTCTTTACCTTGCCACATGAAGTACTCACCCATAGCGCAACCCGCATAAGGTGCAATATATTGAAGTGGGGCAGCGGTTGAGGAACCAGCGACAACAACAATTGTGTAATCCATCGCGCCATTCTGTTTTAACGTTTCAATAACACCAGCAACTGTCGAGTCCTTTTGACCAACTGCAACGTAGATACAAACAACAGCTTCGTCGGTTCCCCAGTATTGTTTTTGGTTAATAATTGTGTCAATTGCAACGGCTGTTTTGCCTGTTTTTCTGTCACCAATAATGAGTTCACGTTGTCCACGACCAATTGGAATCATCGAGTCAACCGCCTTGATACCCGTCTGCATTGGTTCAACAACTGGTTGCCTTGCAGCAATACCGGGAGCAACGATGTCAAGTTTTGATGTGCTTGATGCGTTGATAGGAGGTCCACCATCAACAGGGTTGCCAAGAGGGTCAACCACACGCCCGAGCATTTCTGGGCCTGTTGGAACTTCAAGAAGTCGTTTGGTTGTTTTTACCGTATTGCCTTCTTCAACTGCAAGATAGTCACCGTAAATGATTGCACCAACGGTATCTTCTTCCAAGTTCATCGCCTGTCCCATGACAGTGCCACGCGGTG
>CAZLCM010000068.1:0-5219 GCA_964558055.1 uncultured Isosphaeraceae bacterium
GTCCTCGGAGAACAAAGTAGTGAACACAGTTGCAAACTGGGTGTATTCATATATTGAACAGGTTTTTGAAAAAAGAAAAATTAATCAACTTGGCCCCAGCCCCGTAACTACACAATAACAAGTAGTTAGCATCACTGATATCATGGGTAGAGTAATGAATCAACAGGAACTAGCAACCAGAATTTCAAAAACCGCCGTCTTGCACGGCGAGTTTACTCTTAGGAGTGGACGAAAAAGCACGTGGTATATAGACAAGTATTTGTTTACAACCAAGCCAGATATTCTCGCTGATCTTGGCACCCTTTTCGCATCAAAAATACCTGATGGTACAACACTGCTTGCAGGAGCAGAACTTGGCGGCATCCCGCTCGTTACAACTGCCGCAATGTCTTCAAACCTTCCGTGCATTTTTATTCGCAACCAAAAAAAAGAGTACGGCACAGCACAACAACTTGAGGGTCTGTTGAGTCCAGATGACAAGGTAGTAATAGTTGAAGACATTGCGACAACCGGAGGGCAAGTTTTAGAAGCCGCGGAAACAATTCAAAGCAGAGGGGCATCGGTTGTATCGATTATTGCAGTAATTGACAGGTGTGAGGGCGCAAGGGAAAACGTTGAAAGCGCAGGTTTTGTGTTTGATTCCTTGTTTACAACCCAAGACTTAGGAATCACACAGAAACAAACCCAATGAAGATTACATCAACCAAACTTTTGATTGGCATGGAAATTCACGTTGAACTTGCAACCGAAAGCAAGATGTTCACATCCGCGCCGAACGTAGCGTCGCCAGACCGATACGACAGCGCACCAAATACATTAGTTAACCCACTTGTAATGGCCCTGCCCGG
Organism: uncultured Isosphaeraceae bacterium; assembly: GCA_964558055.1. GTDB lineage: Bacteria > Planctomycetota > Phycisphaerae > Phycisphaerales > SM1A02. The sequence goes on from CAZLCM010000068.1 coordinate 849, forward strand.
CTCTCTTCCGGTGATCAACAAACGTGCGGTCGCAATGTCAATGCGAGTTGGGCTAGCAATGAATTGCACAATTTCAAACTTTACAAAATGGGACCGCAAAAACTATTATTATCCAGACCTACCAAAAGGTTATCAAATTAGCCAGTTCGACAAACCGCTTTGTTTAGATGGTGCTGTCGAAATAGAAGTTGACGGCACAAAAAAACCCGTGCGTATTACAAGAGCACACCTAGAGGAAGACACAGGAAAACTTGGACACGAACTTCCCGGAGGAGCGCACTATGACGGTTCGTTGGTTGATTTAAACAGAGCCGGAACCCCGTTGTTAGAAATTGTATCTGAGCCAGATATGACAACAGCGGACGAAGCAGTTGCTTTTGGTAAAGAAGTCAGAGATATTTGCAGGTTTCTTGGAGTTACTGACGGGATTATGCAACGAGGACACATGAGGTTCGAGCCAAACATTAATGTTGTTATTACAACTGAAGATGGTGTTGAACACCCGACCCCAATTGTTGAAGTTAAAAACCTAAATTCGTTTAAAGCACTACACGGAGCGATTGAACACGAGTCAATAAGGCAAGTTGAGCAGTGGGAAGAAGATGGTCTTGAAATGGGTCCGAACGCAAAAAGCACACGAGGTTGGGACGATCAAAAAATGGTAACAGTGTTACAGCGCGAAAAAGAAGACGCTCACGATTACCGATTCTTTCCAGATCCAGACCTTGTACCACTTACGATTTCACAAGAGTGGATTGACGAAGTCAACAAATCCATACCCGAACTACCATCATCGAAACGAACAAGATATAAAAACGAATATAACCTTTCAGAAAAAGACGCTTCTGCCCTTGTGTCAGAGCCCTCACTCTGCCGTTTTTTTGAGGGGTGCGTTCACGAGTCGTCAAACGGAACTGAAAGCGCAAAGTGGGTTTTAAATGCTGGAGCAAAACTTGCTAACGAACGGGGGAAGCGCGTAGTCGATCTCGGAATAACACCAGAACAAATTGCAGGAATTATTGCTCTTCGTGATAAAGGAGAAATTGGTTCATCCGCAGCCAATACCCTGTTTGAACTGTTGTGTGATTCAGAGGTTTCTGCCGAGTCTCTTGCAAACTCTGAAAACCTACTGCAAGTAAACGACGAAAACGCACTCGCTTCTTGGGCGAAAGAGGCAATTGAAGCACAACCACAAGCAGCAGAAGACGTGCGTCAAGGAAAAGACGCAGCAATAGGTCGGTTGATTGGTGAAATAATGAAACAAAGTGGCGGATCTGCAGACGCAGGGGCGGCGCGTAACCAACTTTTAACAATTCTTAGGCCGTAATTGGGAGCACATTCATGTCGTCTACTTTGGCATTAGTTTTATCCATTGTTTTACAACAGGTAACACCGGAACACACCTATAACGGCATAAACAATGGAATTGTAGTTACTGTAGAACTACCCAAAGGGTGCGATTTGGGACAGTTGTTGTTAGTAGATTTTGAAAACCAACAACTTGCATCCCCCGTCAATTTATCAAAAGGCACCCACGACATTGCACAGAGATTTCCTGTGTTAAAAGAAACTCAAACTGCGGCTCTGTTAAAACTTTTTGTAGAGGAAAATCAAGTTGGGGAGTCGATTGTTGTTCAGCCCATGCTTTCAAGAGATGTTCCTGTTGTCGAAGAAAAACTTCGCTCAGATGGTAAAACAAGTTACCCCAAAATTGTTGGGTGGCAAAACGAATCCGAGGAGGACGGAGTTAAAGGCGCGTTTTTAAGTGGTTGGAGAGTTTACAAAGACAAGGATGCGATTATTTCAACAAGCGAAGGAGATATAAGAATTTCCCTTCGACCAGATGCCGCACCAAACACAGTTTGGAATTTTCGCGAACTTGTGTCAGGAGATTTTTATGACAACACGACTTTCCATAGAATTGTTCCGCTTTCTAGCAAGGGGCACCCGTTTGTTATTCAGGGCGGTGACCCGACCGGTACAGGAATGGGTGGTCCTGGATATTGGCTACCAATAGAAAGAAGCCCATTACCACACGAATTTGGGGTTATTTCTATGGCAAGGGCGGGCGACCCCGACTCCGCTGGTTGCCAATTCTTTATTTGTTTATCAAGAGCGGGTACCGCTCGCCTTGACAATCAATACTGTTCATTTGGCGAGACTGTAAGTGGGGATGAAGTAATTAGGGCAATTGCTGCGGTTCCGCTTAGCAATCCATCCACGGGTAAGCCGTCAAACCCGCCAACCATAATCTCAATTACCCTTGTTTCTAAAAGAGAACCGACTTGATTCTTTATGGAAGATGATCCGTCTTGTGAACTGTTCGCCAGTCGTGCAAAGAGAGAAACAAGTGTCCATGATAGTTAAGCATCTCGCCAGACAATAGAACAGGAGCAGAGGGGTCCTGTTTACCTGCCCAACTGGTAAGTGTTTTAAATTTCGTGCTTGGCAAAATTGTACAAGGGGGGTCGCCCAAACCCGAAGAGTCGCTTACAAAAACAGCAACCCACCCGCCACTATTATTTCGAGTCAAATGACACCGTCGAGAATTTATGAGAGAACCTTCCTTAAAGTTTGCGTTTGGTTCAAGTGGATTTTCTGAAGCGTTTCGAATGCTACTTACGAGCGAACCTGTTGCTTCCTCGAGTTCATTAAAAATATCATCAACAGAATCATCAAAGTCCTCTTCGGTTACCTCTTCTGCGTTTGGGTCTATTGGAACAACAGAAGGGAGATTGCGTTCTGCAAGTTTGCCAAGAGCAACGACGCTGCGAACCAATAAATAGTTTTGTGAGCCATGGGAAAAAACCTCTCCAGAAAACTGAAAACTATTATTGTTGTTGTTTTCCGAGGCGGACTCCATTTCAGCCAATCTTTCGTTTGGTAGCAATACTAGTTGATTGGAAATTTCGCCACTATCGCGGTCAATAGTAATTGATAGCGGGTGGATATCTGATAATCGAGTTAATTTGCCTGTTGCTTCATATATTTTGGTTCCCTCTCTTAGAAGCGGAACACGTTTAACGGACACTTCTTGGCTGAATAACGGAGCGGTTATTAATAAGAAAAATAGGGCTAATTTCATAACAGTGACCATCGTACCTCAAAATTGAACGAACATATGCGATTCTTGTCGATAGACCTGTATGCGCTTTTTATTTCTTACTTTTGCCATCTTTTTTTATGGGTGCTCCTCAAACCCATGGACTTACAATTCTGCTCCCGGCTCTGGTTGGACCGGAGATGAAGCACAATTAAAACCCACAATTTTTCTTGGGGAGTTTACATCGAGTAGTGGTGTTGACTCAAGATGGTCAGACGTTTCAACCGAGATGCAAAAAACATTTGCTAGGGCACTCATAAAGTCAGGAAAATTTGATGTGGTTTACGATAAATCCTCAGCAGAAAATTCAACTGCGGGCTTTTATGTTGAAGTCAAGGTAACGGATTTTATGCATAGCAGCGATGCTCCCGAAAGCGTCCGGCGCCTTTCATGGTTTACTGAGGCGAACGATGCAATAGTAGCACTCGATGTTACTGCATCGAATATACACACAGGCAAAATATTGTTTAGTGACCAAATTGTTGCGATGGCATCAGCTGGCGATAAGGAAACAGACCCATACGGTGATTTAGAGTTTGGCTCATATTTATTTTGGTCTACTCCACTGGGCGAGGCAACGACAGAGGCGATAAACGATACCGTTTCCCAATTAGCCACGCTTCGTGGCTACACTCCCGGAACGGTAACGATTACTAAGTATGTTGAAGGAGAACGTGAGGTTACTCTCTCGGACGGAGACCTTCTGGATGATGGAGGTATCTACTACGTTGTAACATCTGACTCGGTCTATAGCGAGTTTGTTTCTGTTGATGATGATTTGGGAAGACCCCTTCGCGTTAAGGTCGAGAATCACTTTTGGGGAAGTTCAACTGGTTGGCTGTTGTCTGAACCAGCGGAATACGAGAATCTCTTTGGGGCAACCCTATCAAAATCGCCATTGACCACCCAAATAACCTCCGAATAATTAACCATGGGTTAATTAATGACTCCGAAACCCTAAGTGAACTATGGGTTAATTAAGTGTTGCTATTGAACCCGCGAGATAGTATCCTGCTCTCTCCTTGGCCGAGTACCCAAGTGGACTAAGGGAACGGATTGCAAATCCGTGATTCGTGGGTTCGAATCCCACCTCGGCCTTGCAAAAAAACCTGTAGCTTTGCTACGGGTTTTTTTACAAGGCCAAAGCAACGCGAAACGCGTCGCTTTTAAATCTGAGTGTGGCAAGTGGAGGAAAGAGCGAGGCGCCCGTCCCTCCACTTGCCACACTCAGATTTGAGGTGCAATTCGGTGGTCCAAATGACTTTCGT
>CAZLCM010000069.1:0-5202 GCA_964558055.1 uncultured Isosphaeraceae bacterium
TGATTGCAATTCTAGAGAGTCCCACTCACCGCATACAGAACACTTGCCCATCCACATCGGAGATGTTGCATTACACGAGGTGCACTCATACATTTTTTTCGCTTTCGCCATTGCCAAAGAATCATACACCTGCTTTATGACGACCCCGTGTCATGCTGCGCTTTTTCTCCCCTCAGAAAAACCGAAACAGTTTTATCTCGTCTCAAATTAATTCGGCTCAGAGCCGAATTGATTTGAGACGAATTATTTTCGGGAGCGCCAAGCCCAAACGGACCACCTTCTTATTTCGGTTCTCCGTTGTTTGGTCGTCAACGTAGAAAAATCACCTTTTTTCCCAAAGGCAGTTTCCCTACGCCAAGCAAGATAACTTCCACTTCCGGTTTTAAATTTACAACGTAGTAGCAACTTGAAGGAAACCCACAAGCCACCAGCCATGTCACAGAGGTTAGCCATTCAAGAAGTTTGCCCACTTTCAGTAACCGACGAAGGAGCGCTAAATCTACTTCCAAGTAGCGCAACTCTCCTGTTAGCCCTGCTAGTTGGGAGCATTGGCCTTGCAATTGCCATAATGACGAGTGCCAGAATAGAACCAGTCCACAAATATGAAGCCCATCCGAGATACATATATATAGATACGATTAGTACAAGGAGCAAAGATGTTGGAATCATGCCTTCCCACGCCAGTCGCATGAGTTGATCAAATCTAAATCTTGGTAACGTCCATCGTATTACCATTGCCAAGAAAACGAGCAAAAAGATCTTGCCAAGAACAATTCCAAATTGAATCAAAATCATAAACAAACCACCCGTTGTTGGAAGATCCCATCCAGTAATAGGATTAAGTGACCAACCACCTAGGAACAACGTAGTGAAAAATGCAGCGCCAACAAAAAGGTGAATGTATTCGCCCATAAAAAAGAGTGCCCAACGCATCGATGAGTACTCCGTATGCCAGCCACCAACAAGTTCCTGCTCCGCTTCAGACAAATCAAAGGGTGCACGGTTTGCTTCAGCAAGTAAGCAAACAAAAAACAAAATCGCAACCAATGGTTGCTGAACAATGTTCCACTGCCCACTTAGTTGCTGTGCAACAATTGTTTCTGGTAGCAATGTGCCCGAATAAATAACAATACAAAGCAAGGCAAGACCCATTGGAATTTCGTAACTAATTATTTGTGCGCTTGCACGAAGTCCTCCCAAAAAGGAGTACTTATTATTTGAAGCCCACCCGCCAAGACCTACCCCATAAACACCAAGAGATGCCGTTGCTACAAGGTAAATAACTCCAATATTGATATTTGCACCCATAACAGACACTGTTTCCCCGCCTGATAGTTCGAGCCCACCAGCCCAAGGAATCACTAAAAATCCAATCATTGCGGGTATCACTGTTAAAGCTGGAGCAATAGAAAAAAGACCCTTATCAACTCCCTTGGGCATAAAGTCCTCTTTAACAAAAAGTTTAAGACCATCTGCGAGTGGTTGCAACAATCCAAACTTACCCACCCTGTCTGGTCCAATCCTATCTTGCACCCATGCACAAACCTTACGTTCAAGCAAAATGAAGTAAGCCGCGGCGCCAAGCGATAAATGAAGAATAACCAGAATTACGACAACTGAGGTCAAAAGTTGAGGAGTAATCCAAGCTGGAACCCAGTCAGGCATAGGGTGCGAATTATACTCGCATCTCGAGTGACAGTCACGTGACAGTCACGTGACAGTCACTTCCGCATGTTTGTTCTGGATTGAAGTAATCTTGAAGAGCAGAAACATTCCAAGTTCCACCACGGAGTGCTTCGATTGCAGCAACAACGGCGCTAGCACCAGTTATTGTTGTAATCATAGGAACTCTTGCCCCAACTGCCATCGCTCGAATCTGCCCCTCGTCAGTTTGCGCACCAGTTCTCGTTGGTGTGTTGATAATTAAATCAATTTCGTTATTTGCAATTTTGTCGAGGATGTTTGGGCGAGCACCTTCTGAAATTTTTCTAATCAACTTTGTGTCAACACTGTGAGACGAAAGAAAATCTCTTGTGCCGCTCGTTGTAAAGACAGTAAATCCCATTGACACAAGGGAGCGCGCAACCTCTACTGAATGGACTTTGTCATTTTCTCGGATAGAAAGAAATACTTGTCCCGAAATGGGCAACGCTCTACTTACAGACATCTTTGCTTTTGCGAGTGCAACTGGCAACGCTCTATCCATCCCCATAACCTCACCAGTTGATCGCATTTCAGGCCCAAGAACAACGTCAACTCCAGGAAATTTTTCAAAAGGAAAACATGGCTCTTTAACAGCGAAGAAACCCGTCTCTGGAATCTCTTTAGTACCAAGTTCACAAAGCGATGCGCCCATCATTACTTTTGCTGCAACCCTCGACCAAGGATAACCCTTTGCTTTTGCTACAAAAGGAACGGTACGCGATGCTCTTGGGTTTACTTCGATAACAAACACTGTCTCATCTTTTACAGCAAACTGCACGTTCATCAAACCTCGAACTTGCAAATGTTCAGCCATTGAACAGGCTTGTCTTCTAAGTTCATTTACTATTGATTTTGGTAACGAGTACGGAGGCAAAACACAACTACTATCACCACTGTGAATGCCTGCCTGTTCAATATGTTCCATGACACCACAAACTACTGCTTGAGGTGTATCAGTTGACAACTCAACTTGATGCGAGGCAGTCGCCTTGTGTGGCTCAAAGTCAGCAACAACATCCACATCAATTTCAATCGCCTCCGATAGAAACCGATCAATTAGTACCGGTGCATTATCTAGTTCGGAAACGTCCACTGCAGTTTGCATGTAATACTTAAGCGAACTTTCGTCATTACAAATTTCCATGCCACGACCACCAAGAACATAACTTGGCCTCACTAAGACCGGATAACCAATAGAACTCGCTGTAGATACGGCTTCTTCAAGAGAGTAGGCAATACCATTCTCTGGCTGGCGCAAACCTAGCGCGTCAAGCATTTCCTTGAATCGATCTCTATCTTCTGCCAAGTCGATTGCTTCAAGTCCCGTTCCAATGATTGGAACACCTGCTGCTGCAAGTCCGTGTGCCAAATTCAAAGGAGTCTGACCCCCGAATTGCACTATGACTCCTGAAACATTTCCATCTCTATCCTTAACTTCACTTCCACCGCCATTTAACCGTTCTAGAATGTTAAGAGTGTCTTCTAGAGTCAACGGTTCAAAGAACAAAAAGTCGCTTGTGTCAAAGTCGGTACTTACCGTCTCTGGATTAGAGTTCACCATAACTGACTCGAATCCCATTTCACTCGCTGCAAATGAGGCCTGACAACAACAATAATCAAACTCTATTCCTTGGCCGATTCTGTTTGGTCCTCCACCAAGAATGACCACTTTGGGTCGGTCTGTAATGCGGATTTCATCATCAAAATATTCACCTTCTCCAAGTTGGAAAACTGGACTTTCATACGTGGAATAATAGTAAGGCGTTATCGCTTCAAACTCTGCTGCGCAAGTGTCGACAAGTTTATACACCGGTTCAATACCAAGTTTTTTACGACAATTACGGACCTTCAAAATTGATGGTGTCGACACAATCCCTTCATATAAATAAGCAAGTTGAGGATCTGAATAACCAAATTCTTTCGCACATCTGAAGGTGTCTTCCGGTATTTCTTCGATTGAATCGAACTTACTCAGCACATCTTCAAACTCAACTAATTGCGCAAACTGGTCTAGGAACCACGGGTCAATCTTTGTAAGGTTATGAATCCGTTCTAGTGTCCAACCAAGTTTCATTGCGTACCGAATGTAATACATGCGACCTTGGCTCGGTACTGAAAGTTTTCTGACCATAGTGTCTTCATCAATTGGCCAAGTTGCATCTAAGTCGCCACGGCTTGCTCGTAACCACTCATCATTTTTATCAAGCCCGTATCCAAAACGTTTCACTTCCATCGAACGAATAGCTTTTTGAAAACTTTCTTTAAATGTTCTCCCGATTGACATTGCCTCGCCAACAGATTTCATTTGGGTTGTTAAGGTTTCATCTGCCTCTGGGAATTTTTCAAAAGTCCATCGAGGCATTTTTGTAACAACGTAATCTATAGAGGGTTCAAAACACGCAGACGTTGTCTGAGTAATATCGTTGCGTAGTTCATCAAGCGTATATCCAACTGCAAGTTTTGCTGCAATTCGTGCAATTGGAAAGCCGGTTGCTTTAGATGCAAGCGCGGAACTTCTTGATACACGAGGATTCATTTCAATAACAATTAAACGCCCATCGTCAGGGTTCACTGCAAACTGAACATTAGAACCACCGGTATCAACTCCTACTTCTCGCATAATTGCAAGTGCACCATCTCGCATTCGTTGATACTCTTTGTCAGTCAGCGTCATGATTGGAGCAACTGTAATTGAGTCACCGGTGTGCACCCCCATCGCATCAATATTTTCAATGCCACACACAACAACGCAGTTGTCGTTCTTGTCACGAACTACTTCAAGTTCATACTCTTTCCAGCCGAGCATCGACTCGTCTATAAGAACTTGGTTAATTCTTGATGCCTCAATTCCGCGTTGAACAATCTCTTCGAATTCGTCTCTGTTGTACGCTATCCCGCCGCCACTTCCACCAAGAGTAAATGCGGGTCGAATAATCGCAGGCAAACCAATTTCATCTAGGAAGTCGTATGCCTCCTCCATCGAGGAAACTGTTGCGCTTCTCGCTTGTTCCAATCCAGAACGTTTTACAACTTGTCGAAATTCCTCTCTGTCTTCAGCACGAAAAATTATCTCACGAGAAGCCCCGATCATCTCAACATCAAATTCGTCTAACGTTCCAAGTTCTTCGAGTTCACAGGCGCAGTTCAGCGCTGTCTGCCCTCCAATAGTCGGCAGTAGAGCATCAACAGGAAAACCCAAGTCGCGTTCCTTTTTCAAGACCCTCCGTACCGCCTCGGGCGTAATCGGCTCAATATACGTTCTATCAGAGAATTCAGGGTCAGTCATAATCGTTGCTGGATTAGAGTTGACCAATACAACACGAAAGCCCTCTTCTTTGAGGGCTTTACACGCTTGGGTTCCTGAATAATCGAACTCGCACCCTTGACCAATCACAATAGGTCCAGAGCCGAGAATCAGAATCGAATGGATATCATCTCTTCGAGGCATATCGTTTCGCTGTCTGCAAGTGCAAACTTGTGGCAGGATACCGATGATTG
>CAZLCM010000070.1:0-5201 GCA_964558055.1 uncultured Isosphaeraceae bacterium
GTCGCCTGTACGCTAGAACCGGGCTCAAATGATCCGACATTATCCTTCTTACTGTAGGAATAACATTAAATTTATCTATAAGGGCTTCAAATCCTTGTTGCTGCATACCCGAAGTGTAAAGCAGAGCGTACGATGTAGCCATGCCAACCATTGAACCAGTTGTAAAACTTCGCAAAATAGAACGCGTTTATTACAAACCTGACGGCTCCATACTAGTCCAAGCCCTCCGTGGCGTGGATTTGGACGTACCAAAAGGGCAATCAATCGCAATTATGGGGGCTTCTGGCTCTGGCAAGAGCTCCCTTATGAATATCCTTGGTTGCCTAGACCGCCCTACTTCGGGTGAGTACATTCTTGATGGAAATTCCGTAGCTTTGCTTGATGACCAAGAACTCTCCTCTATACGAGGAAATCAGATAGGATTTGTTTTCCAGTCGTTTAATTTGATTCCACAGTTGACAATCAAAGATAACGTTGAAGTCCCTCTCTACTATCAGAAATTACCACAAAGCCAAAGACGGAGTAGGACTCTTGAAATACTTGATCTTGTTGGGCTTTCAAATCGTGTGGGGCACAAACCGGGAGAACTATCAGGCGGACAACAACAACGTGCTGCTATTGCGCGCGCTCTTGTTACCAAACCCTCAATCTTACTTGCTGACGAACCAACAGGTAATTTGGACTCTCAAACCGGGAATGACGTTTTAGAACTTTTTGACGCTTTACATGCAGACGGGTTAACAACAATATTGGTAACTCATGACGAGGATGTAGGAAACCGATGTGAAAGAGTTATCCACCTTAAAGATGGATTGATAGATAAGGATGTGGCAAATCAATGAGAGTACTTGGCGTCGATCCCGGCCTAAGAGTTTCTGGATATGGATGTATTGAATTTGCTTCAAATACAATTAACCCAACTGTCAAAGAAGCTGGTGCAATTCGTTTGGACACACAAAAATCAGTTTCATTTCGTCTCAAGCAACTTTATGAAGATTTGGTAGCAATCATAGAGGAACTAAAACCAGAGTTACTTGCAGTAGAAAAGGTTTTTACACACGAAGAACACCTAAATACTGCAACTATTCTGGGACACTCGAGAGGTGTTATTTTGCTTGCCGGAGAACAAGCCAATCTTCCGCTTATTGAACTAGCCCCAGCAGAAATCAAAAAATCAGTTACTGGCAATGGAAGAGCTTCAAAAGATCAGATTCAGCAAGCCGTTACAAGCATTTTAATGCTGTCAGAGACCCCAAAACCGCACGATGTGGCTGACGCATTAGCAATCGCCATCACAGCAGGAATTCGTGATATATAGACACCACAAAAATAATTTATCCGCTATAATTTCAAACACACAATTAATGCCCCCGAAAGGGCTCGGTACGGCGCTTGCGTCTACCGGGCCTTTATTAATTACAGCCATTGAAATAAAAATGAGTTTTTTGCCAATCAACTGCTTGACTAGTTATCTCACAAGTGTATTATTCAGTTATCGCAGATGCGATTCACTTTGCCCCCGGAAGGGCTCGGTGTGGTTCTTTGAATCCACCGGGCCTTTTTTCATTCCATTCCTAGCATTTAATTGAAGTGATGTTATCCTGCACAATTGAAGAGACACCTAAAAGGATTATTTAAACATGTTCATCTCAACTATCTGCTCGCTTATCATCGCAAACTCAATTCTCACTTTTGATGACAATCAAGGTCAACTACTCAACCGGTATCAAATGGCACGTACATCCATTATGAATCAGCGTGGGCTAGCACCTGGCGATTTAGAATCAGTAAAAGAGTTACGCAATGAGTTAATGGAGTGGAATCAAACTCATGAAGATTTCAAACTACTAGCAGCAGAACTTCAAATGTGTGTTTGGCTTGATGAACTTGACCGTTGCAATACTTTATTCGGGCGACTTGCAGACCTCCAACCAGACAACGCAAGTATCGGTCTTGCTTGGGCCGAATTCCTTATATCACAGGAGGGTTCTTCTGCTGAGAACGTATATGCGAATCTAATAGAGCGTTACCCAGATTCCTCTGAGATTGCACTTGGATGGGTTAAATTTCTTGATAGTAGAAATAGATTTACGCAAGGTATTGAAGTTATAGAAAAAATGAAGGATGAATCGAACCCCTCTACTGAAATGATCGAACTATATGCGGATTTGCTTTACGCAGATAATCGTTTTGAAGAGGCGATAAGCGCACTTGAGTCCATTGACAAAATTACTTTAGAAGAAAATGCGACGCTTTCAACAAAAGTAGATGTGAATAAAACGAAGTATCAAGCAGCTGCTGAATCATGGAATAGTGAACTTGCAATACGTGAATCAGAAGAAGTTAACGGGGACCTTCCTCGAGCACAAATTTTAACTTCCAAAGGACAGATAGAAATTGAACTTTTCGAGGATCACGCACCAAACACCGTCGCAAATTTCATATCACTTGCAGATACAGGTTATTACGATGGAACTAAGTTCCACCGAGTTTTACCTAAGTTTATGGCTCAAGGAGGTGACCCCAATAGCCGAGATGGCGCTAGTGGGCAAGCGGGAACTGGAGGACCTGGTTACACCATTAAAGATGAGCATACATTGCAAGACGCTAGAAAACACTTCGCAGGTACGCTATCTATGGCAAAGACCTCCGCGCCAGATACTGGAGGAAGCCAATTCTTCTTAACTCACTTACCCACGCCTCACCTTGATGGAAGACACACTGTTTTTGGCAGGATTACTAATGGACTCGATATCGCAAGATCAATCGAGCAAGATGACGAAATCAGTACCATCATAATTTTGAATAAACGGGACCATGAATACGTACCTGAAACTCTTGGCGGGCAAGAAAAACCTGTTAAGGCAAAAAAAGATAAAAAACCAGAACAGAGAAAGCCAACCTTAAACTCTGGCAGCAAGTAAACTTTAAGTATGTCGCAATTACCCTCTGAAACTTTACAGGGCTATTCCGTTCCATCTGTAAGACAATTCAGCGTTTTTCTAGAAAATCGAGTGGGCCGATTGCTCGATTTGCTAAGGCATTTCGATGATGCTTCACACGTACACGTGATGGGGCTAAACGTTATCGACTCATCTGATCATGCTGTAATACGGATGATTCCTGACAATGCAGATGCTGCAAGGCACATGTTAAAAGACCTCGGCATTGCATTTTCAGAAATTGATGTGATTGTCTCAGTGATTGACGATTCACACTCTCTAGCGGATCTTTGTTTATATCTTCTTGGAGCAGAGCTCAACATTTCTTTCATTTATTCGCTTATTCAGCAATCACCAACTGGGGACTCCGTGATCGCGGTCGCTATTGACGACCTTACACTTGGCGGGCAACTGCTTCTTAGAAAGGGGTTCAATTTGTTAGGTGAAGGCGATTTGAGACACTAAACGAATGCCACTGTTCCAATCTCTGGAACAGCACCAATCTTCGCTGCCTCAGACAAAAACTGTTGAACCGCTTTCTTACCTTTTGTACCAAAGTCAAGAGTCAATTTATTTACATACATTTCGACAAACTCGTCAGTACAAGCCATATCGATTCCACGGCCCCATTTACTTGCCCAGTCAAGTGATTTTTCTCGATTTTCCATAGCGTATTCTATGGATTGAAGTAATAAATAAGTGATTTTCTTAGTGGCTCCCTCTCCGAAACTATCATCCAAACCCTTCTTGATTGCATTCCCACCAAGAGGTAATGGTAAACCTGTTTTATTCTGCCACCATTCACCTAAATCACACACCTCAAATAAACCGTGTTCCTCAAAAGTTAACTGCCCTTCATGAATTACAACTCCAGCACTGAACTCACCTTTAGATACAACATTCATGATTTCAGTAAATGGGATTACCTCCCACCGAATATCTTGACTGCCAGCAAGAATTCTAAGTGTTGCGAGTGCCGAAGTACGTAATCCAGGAACCGCAAAAACCGGATTAGAGTTAAGAAGTTCTTCCATAGTGGTTTCATTGGCTGCAACAACTTTTGGTCCGTATCCATCCCCCAAAGACGCACCACATGCTGTCAAATCGTAGGTTGACGCAACTGTAGGATAGTGCGCAATACTAATTGCAGTAATATCGTACTTCCCTTGCTCTGCCTCCCTATTAAGAGTTTCGATATCCTTCATAACCAACTCAAACTCAAAATCACCAACGTCTATTGCTGGTCCACTTCCATCTATATCTGCAAGTGGCCACCACATGAACGCGTCGTCGGGGTCTGGGCTATGTGCTAACGTTACATGTTTCAAGTTGCAACTTCCTTTTGAACAAGTTTTACTAATTCTCGGCGCATAATCTTCCCTGTCGGGTTGCGGGGCAATTCATCTAGGACGGTAATACTTTTTGGTACTTTAAATGGTGCAATAATATTTCTGCACCAACTTCGTAGTTCATGCTCATCAAACTTGGCGCCATCTGCTAACTCAATAAATGCAACTGCAACCTCTCCCCTTGAAGCATCACTTCTACCAACGACACCTGCTGCAATAACATCTGGATGGTTAGTCAATGCTTCCTCTATCTCTCTTGGAAAAACATTTTCACCGCCTATGATGAGCATTTCCTTTATACGGCCTGTGATGTAGAGAAAACCATCTTCGTCTAGTTGCCCCATGTCCCCCGTCTTAAAATATCCCTTGCTATCAAACGCAAGTTTTGTCTCTTCTTCAAGGTTGTAATACCCCTTCATGATGTTTGGTCCAGTAATTCTTATCTCTCCATCATGTCCTGCGGGAAGATCTTGTTCATCCTCATCTACGATGCGTTCATGAACATCAACAATTGGCATACCAACACTTCCTCTTCGTTGTTCTTCTGGACGACAAAGATTCGTTACCGGAGAGGTTTCAGTTAATCCATAACCTTCTAGGATAGTTAATCCAAGGGTATCTTTAAAACCTTCATAAACAGAATCTGGCAAAGCCTCGCCACCGGAGAGAGCGATTCTAATTGACTCAAAATAATCAGGTGATGAACCTTTTAAGTTCAGGATTGCATTAAACATCGAAGGTATAGCGAGCATCACGGTTGGTTTATGAGTCCTTAACAAATCCAAGACCTTACGCGGGTTGAATCTAGCCGTATATATTGCCTTTGCACCAATTACTAAAGGGATCAATGTAGTCGCTGTAAAACCAAAACTGTGAAATTGTGGAAGAAGACCTAAAAATCTATCTTTGT
>CAZLCM010000071.1:0-5180 GCA_964558055.1 uncultured Isosphaeraceae bacterium
AACAAACTCTAGCAGTCGCTTCGGAAGTTGGCTATTTGCACATGCATGTTTTCCCGTACTCAGTACGCACAGGAACTTCCGCAGCGCGCTGGAAACAACTGCCTCCAGAAGTTGTGCAAGAACGAGTTCAAAAACTAATCGATTTGAACGAAAAACTCTCAGTTGAGTACAAAACAAAGCTCATCGGCAGGCAAGTCAATGTCATTCTTGAACAACACGATTCAACAACAGAAACATATCGTGGTCGATCTGAATACTATGCAGAAGTCACCTTGAAATCTACAGCAACTATGGGTGATTTGGTTCCTGCAACTGTTACTTCTACAAACTCAGACAAAGTTTTCGCAATCGAGTGCAGTAGTTGAGCGGTAGCTTTACCTCTAGATGGCTCCATTCTTGATGCTGATTTAACTTTCACTGTTTCAGAAAGTGCAGACATACACTTCCACTATGGCGATTCGGGTTCGGCAACGACCTTTAGCCATACGATGGAACTCTTTAACAGCAATGGCACTTTGCTCATGGAACACATTGGAACGAGTGACAATTAGTTTTACATTACAGGTTGGCGTTGAATATTCCATCGTACTCCAAGCAAGTATGGCTACTGGCAATACGACCGCCTTGTCGTCGATGAATGTTTGGCTTGGTACCCCAGTCCCCGCCCCTGCAGCTCTTGCACTCTTTGGAATTGCAGGGCTTGCAAGCAAATGCCGGCGAAAATAAACTAGGCACGTTCAATAAATCGCATAACAACTTGTACAAACAACATTGGAAACTGTATCCTCGCTCTGTAGAGTCGGTAGTCCCTCGGGTTCCAACCAAGTTGGTCTAGTGTATGGTGCACCATCTCACGATAGTCAGGCATTTCCTTGATAGATGGAAGTACGCCCGCATCAAACTCTTCAAGGTACTCCTCAAAATGGATTTGGTCGATATGGCGTTCATCAAATGTATCAGCGTGGACTAAACCTCTTGAAGAAACGCGGAAAAAACCCAACTCTGGTTCAACATTTTGCCAAGCATTTTTGTGGAGCAAGACATCAAAATTTACAAGTTTTGTAGGAACTGCGGGAGTAATAGAAAGTGAAAACTTTATGTTTTCTTCCTCGGATTCTCTAATTGGCGCACCTCTATGAACCAAACCAAACAAAAGATCGTGCGTGTCTGTAAACATTTTTTGCTTCGGTGAAAGAACTAAATGTTTTCGCTCGGTATCTGCAATAAGTGAAAACTCTGGCAAGGGTGTAGAAGAAAACTTCTGAATCAAACCAAAGTAATTACTTTCTGCTATCGGTTCGCCCTTGACAGTTTCAAGGCCGGGGTCTGGTTGTTCAACGCCGTCTTCAGCGTAACTATAGCCAGCTGCAAACGGAACTTTTACTGCTTCGCCGTGGTGCCAAAAACCATTAACACCATTGATTGTAAGTGCATCACAATTGTCCCCGTTTTTGTCTAGCGTGTTTAATACAAACGTCGAGATTTGCAGGTCTGCATGACACCCAAGGAGTTGACCATTTGCTTTATATGCCGCTCGCTTTGATGAACGCTCCACCCTTGTTCTTGCAGCAGGAATACTCGCAGCAAGCAGTGCTGGCAACCTTGCTCTGCCACCGACTTCATCTCGAATCAACTCGTTGACCTTTGTGTTCGCTTCAACTGCAGCATCAATAAGGTTCCCGTCCAACATATCTGCGATTGCATCGATAAAAATTTCTACGCCATCTTCACCAGGGAGAAGTGAAAGCGCTTCAAGGGCTGTTTCTTGCTCAACGGCTTGAGCAATTCTCCTTGGAAGGTTCGGGTCGAGTTCAAGTTGCCTTGCAAGATCAATTGGCTGTTCCCATTCAAGAGGAATCGCCGTCAAAATTGCTTTTAAAGCACTGCAGAGTTGTTTACTAGCAACAGTCAATTTTCTAGCTTGTGGTGATTGCTCAACTGGGCGTTTCGGTGCGGTCATTTCTTGAATCGTAACAGGAAAAATCCTACTGTAAAACCAACCAAATATTCGATAAATCTACGGAGTCCATGGGTGGAAGACGCATGGTGTGGCTGTGAATGCTAAGGGATTCATTTTGAGAAAGATACTAAGTATCGTCTGCACACTTTTTGTCGCTCACTCAGCGAACGCTACTATTTATCAGTGGTATGACCATGATGCTGATGGGTCATTATGGCTGAGCGATTCAAACCCAGTGCCACATGTTGATTTAAGTGGCCAACTCTTATGGTGGGCTGAACTGTCGGACGCAACTTTACGTGGGGCGAACTTGTCGAACACGAACCTAGTTTTTTCAACATTTGGACGAGCAAGTCTATCTCAGGTTAACTTTTCGAATTCTTGGCTCTATGGTGTAAATTTTCTTGAAGCAGACCTGACATACGCTGACTTTACGGGGTCAAATCTCGAGTACGCAAATGTGCAACACGCGAATTTGTTCCATGTGAATTTGAGTGACGCGAATCTTTCGAACCTACGCAACTGGGAAGATGCTTTTTGGTTAGCGGCACGGTACAACGCGAATACTATTTTCCCAGAAGGTATGGATCCAGATGCGTTTGCCATGTTTGAATTAGAAGTTCCAGCACCTGCAGTTGGTTTTGTGTTTTTAATGGGAACGATTCTCAAACCTAGACGCAGGGTCCGAACGCACTAAGTAGCAATAAAATATCGCCAGTATCTACAACGCCTGATCCATCAATATCGATGTCTGGATTTGGTTCACCCCACCATGCAATCATAATAAGTAAATCGTTTGTAGAAACAACGCCATCACTGTTTAAATCTGCATGACATACTTCACCTTCTTCAACACCAATGTACATAATTGATGTGTCACTTCCTGCGCTGTTTTCAGCACGAACATAAATGACATATTGGAATTCTGAATAAACAGGACTTTCCCAAGAGAGTTGCCCTGTTTGCGGATTGATCACAAGACCTTCGGGAGGGTTACTCTCTAGTGACCACGTGACTGTTGCCATGTTAAGTGGATGTGTTACTTGTGAAACGGGGCTAACCCATGGTTCACCCTCTTGAATTATGTGTTGGCCAAGCGGTTCAACTATGACTGGAACTAACTGCTCAACTGTAAGTGGCAAGCAATACGTAACATCATTGTTGTCTTCCCAAACTTCATCGACTTGGTTAAAGACATCAAGTAGTGACATAATTCTGTATTCTCCCCAAGGTAAATCACCTGGCATATCGACAATCACATCGAAGTCGTAAAGCCCCCCCCAAGGAATATCCCAACCGATTTCTGCAAGAACGACATCGTCTGGACTAATAACATCATCAGTTGAAAGATAAAAATTTTGTATGACTCCTGTCACGTCTGTTGTACCTAAGTTTTCAATTGCACTACGGACAGACAAGGGGTCACTTGGATAAATGTTCAACGGTTCAAAGTTCACAGTGAACGCAACACCAACATATTCTTCGTGCCATGAAAAGTTCAGAGCTGCCAAATCGGTGGTGTTTTGCAATGTTGTTGGATACAAATATCTTGCGCCATTGCGATCATCACTATGTGTTTCAATCGCACGAGCAACACCGTTGGAACCTCCGTGTGGATACGCTGGATTCATCGAACAAACCATCCATGGATCACCCTGCGGTTCATCTCCGGTTGGCTCGTGCGCAAGACCAATGGAGTGACCACATTCGTGCAAAGTTGTCAACACAAATGTAAAACCATATTCTGCTGGAATTGCTTCAATTTCACAGGTTGGTTGCAATTCAAAGTTCCAGCCAACACCAAGAGGGAAATCGCTAAAAACCATATCCATGTCGTACCAGACGTCTTGGTTGTTTACGGAATATGTGAGTCCAAGCACACCGTAATCAAGTTCTGAAGCTGCGACCGCAGTCGTATCGCTGTACCCATCGTAGTGATCCATTGTGTAATCTTGGTCAAGTGGATAATAAAAATACTCAAACGATGAACCGTCAATACTATTCCATTCACTCATCGAGTAAAGAAGCAAATCAAAAGGTTCAGTTCCCTCTGAAAAAGAAGATGGATACAAATAACGAACAAGTTGATTGTCGGGCCAAACCAAAACGGTTCCACCATAAGTCCAAGCATTAAAACCGCGAACGGTTTGCACTCCAATAATAGTACTAATTAAAACAATGATGCTTACGAATAATCTCATTGCTTTTCTCTCAACGGAACTGAAGTGTAATCAGCACGAACTCGTTTTCCGGCATCGTGGAGCAGTGGGATTTTTTTGCTGTTGCCTGCAATAATTTTAATTTTCTCGATAAATCTGTCTTGGGATATTGTGGTTACTTTGCTCTGTATTTTTACATTTGCACCTCGCGCTCTCCCTTCTAGTTTTGGTGCATGCAATGCTGAAAGAACAAAACCATCTTGGTCAACGGAAGAAACTCGAACACCATTTCCATCTTGTACGATTCCGTCGACAAGTTGGTACGCGCCCTGGTGCAACCCAACAGTTGGAAATGACTTCCACTCTGGGAATAAAAACAAAATCCATTCTTCGCCCTGTTCAAACTCGGGAGCACCAGCAATTCGCATGGTCATCTCGCCAACAGTTCCACCTGGAACTGTAAACTCAAAATTTGTCGAACCACTTCGTTGCCCTTTGAAGTAGGAAACGTGTTCAAGAGTTACTTTTGTCTCGATTGTCCTTGGACCAAACTCCTCTGTCCAATAACTATCAATGGTGGTGATTGTACCTTTCAAAATCTGCCCTGAATGGTCGGCGATGTCTGGCAATGTAAGCCGCACCACGCTTGTACCCGACGAAACCGTGCAGAGACACAATACGATTACAACACATATTTTTTGAATCATGCATTCAATTCTATAGGGTTTTTGGCTTTACCAACACAGAATTATTAAGAAAAGTCAAAGTGGATTTGTCGTCGTCTATCGCTAAATTAGTCACCGCTAAGACAGTTTTTAACAAACTACCGGCACGATTTTAAAGTAACTGTCACTAAAATTGAACGCAATTGTTTTTAGTGTTTAAACCCGCCGGCTTCTTCTTCGCTCAGTGACACCTTAACAGGATGAACATCGAAATGGTCAAGTGCACGTCGCATATCATCAAGCAACAAGTCTGCGAGATCCATACTCATTCCGTGACGAATAAGAATACGTTGAATGACTAAATCTTCACGGTGCGCTGGCATCGAATACGCAGGA
>CAZLCM010000072.1:0-5163 GCA_964558055.1 uncultured Isosphaeraceae bacterium
AATAGATAAATCCCAATTTCTCCCTTCTGGTTGGGGCGTCCTCATGGACGACATTCTCGCCGGAATCGCTTCTGGAATTCTTATCTTCATAGCCGCCACCATACTCGGATAAAAATAAACGACCCGCGGGATTGTTTATTTGTTTTGGTATGTGATTATTGGTTTTCGAGCAGCGGTAACTTCGTCTGCTCTTGCAATGTCGGATTCTTGTGGTGATTGTTTCACAACTTCAATCTCTGAATCAATCTCGTCTGCAATTTGAAGCATGACATTTATAAAATTATCGAGTGCCGCTAGTGACTCTGTTTCGGTTGGTTCAACCATCAAACAATTTTGCATTGGCCAGTGCATCGTTGGAGGATGAATTCCATAATCAATCATACGTTTTGCAATATCGATTAAGGAAACTCCCTTATCGAGTAACTCTTGTGGAACCGTAACGAATTCATGTGCGCAGTATTTCTCACTTTTAGGATCAAAGAACGGCATAGAATATCTATCGCATAATTTTGCTGCAATGTAGTTTGCGTTTAGAACAGCGGTCTCTGAAACATTTCGCAAACCACTAGGTCCACACGCTGAAATATATGACCAGCAACGAATCAATACACCAAACTGACAAATGAAGGAGCGCACTTTCCCAATTGTTTTTTCACGGTCACGGTCTAGATAAAAACTTCCATCGTTTGCCATCATTACCTGTGGCACAGGTAGGTACGAAGATAGTTCTTCGGTCACAGCAATTGGACCACTGCCTGGACCACCGCCCCCGTGAGGAGTACTAAACGTTTTGTGCGTGTTGTAATGCATCGCATCAACACCAAAATCACCTGGTCGTACACGTCCAAGAAGTGCATTCATATTTGCACCATCAAGATATAGTTTTGCTCCTGCATCATGCACAATTGAAGCGATTTCCCTGATATTTGAATCAAACAAGCCCGCAGTACTAGGATTGGTAATCATAAATGCTGCAATGTTTTCTGCGCCAACTTGAGAGATAACTTCTTTCAAATGTTCTAAGTCGGTTTGTCCATCTATTGTGCGCACGGTCTTAACAGATGCGCCGCACATTGTGCAAGATGCTGGGTTTGTTCCGTGTGCGGTATCAGCAGCTAGCACAACAGTCCTATCAGGTTGACCATGGTCTGCGAAGAATGCCCTGATAACTTTCAGTGCGGTGAATTCTCCGTGCGCTCCCGCTGCTGGCTGTAATGAGACCTCATGCAAACCAGCAATTTCTTCAAGCATAGTACGGGTCTCGTATAAAAGTCGAAGAGCACCTTGTATCGTGTCGTCATCTTGCAATGGATGCAAACTGTAAAAACCGGGGAGCCCTGCCGCCCACTCATTTATTCGTGGGTTATGTTTCATTGTGCAAGACCCAAGCGGATAGAAATTACCATCAACAGAAAAATTTCTATCCGATAGATGAGTATAGTGCGCCATCACGTCATGCTGGCCAAAAGATGGCAATGTGTCGCATCCACCCAACAATTCTTTAGGAATAGGTGTTTCTGTCACATCCAAGGGAGGAAGGTCAACACCAATAGCACCATCAACATGTTTTTCAAAAATTAAAGGAATAGTCGGTCGGTCACCCCTTGATTGACTTTTGGTTGCTTCAATAGTTGTCATTCCGACACCTCCTTGAGCAATTCAACAAGAGTATCCATTTCATGTTTTGTTCGTTTTTCAGTTACTGCGATAATTAATTCATTCCCAGATGACAGTCCTTGCATTCTACGCCCCGAAGCCGCAACCCCAGAAAGAACTCCTCGTGATTTGCAATACTCTATTACTTCAGTAACATCACACGGGCAAGCAACTGTAAACTCATTGAAAAATTCACCTTCGAATTGCAACTCCCATCCATCCAATTTTGTTATTTCCTGTGCGAGATAATGTGCTTTGTGCCAACACTGCTTTGCCATCTCAGAAATTCCGTCGCTTCCAAGGGTTGTCATAAACATCGATGCTCTCAACGCCATCAATCCTTGATTAGTGCAAACATTACTCGTTGCTTTTGCTCCACGAATGTGCTGTTCGCGTGTTTGTAAAGTCAAACAGAAAACTCTTCTGCCATCCTCGTCTTTTGTCAAGCCAACAAGTCGTCCGGGCATTTTTCTTGTATAGGATTCTTTCGCTGCAAGCAGTCCCAAGTAAGGACCACCAAGATTAAGAGCGTTACCAAGTGGTTGACCCTCTCCTGCTGCGATATCAGCATTGCAACCTCCGGGGGTTTTCAGAACACCACATGCAATCGGATTAAAGACAGCAATTGCTGCTGTTTTTGGAGTTTTGTGAACTGTTTCAAAACATCCGTTCCAATCCTCGATGAGACCCCAAATGTTTGGCGACTGCACAACTACTCCAGCAACTTTATCCGACATAGATTTTTCTATCGTTTCTGGAGAAATTCGACCTTGTGTTGCCTCAAGAGTCGTAATCGAAATGTCCAAGTCAGCAAGAACTGTTCTCAAAACTGCTTGGTATTCTGGGTGCAAAGTCGATGCAACAAGTACTTCCTTCCTACGTGTCGTATTGGTTGCTAGTAATACCGCTTCTGCGACTGCGGTTGCGCCGTCATATAAACTTGCATTTGCAATTTCTAAACCTGTTAAGCGGGCTATCTGTGTTTGAAACTCAAAAAATGCTTGTAGGGAACCTTGTGATGCCTCTGCTTGGTAAGGGGTATACGATGTTAGAAATTCTGCTCTATTCGTTAGTTGGTCAATCAGGGATGGGTAAAAATGGTCGTAAGCGCCACATCCCATGAAACAAGGCATATCGTGCGGTCCATGGTTGTGAAATGCCATCTCTGCAAGGGATCTTTGGAGTTCCAATTCGCTTAAGGCAGGCATTAAATCTAACCCTTCCGTGCACCGAATTTCTTTAGGAATTACGTCAAACAGTTCATCTGGTGACGCGATACCTATCGCTTTGCACATTTCTTCTCTTTGGGTAGCATTTAATTGGGTGTAATCCATATTTGCACTCGCTGTTTTAGAGCGGTAAGTATAAACTCTTATCCATGCTACGACTCATAATTACTTCAGTTCTTTTTTCCTTTTCACCAAACACAATCCCAAACGGGACTGTCACAGAGGGACCGCGGTCTGTGCGCTCTTTCAAACCGGAGAGCACGCTGCAAGATGACGCTATTGAAACATACTTTGATGAAGCACATCCACTTGCAATTGAGTTTTTTGAACACCTAACATTTCTTTCAAACTCGTGGCTTGCAGGTAGAGAGCCGGGCACAAAAGGTAGTGAAATTGCAGGCGAGTACATCGTATGGAATCTTAACGAAGTGGGCTTAGACCCCGCTTTTAGCAACAACACATCTTGGTATCAACCATTTACATTTGAGGTTGACGGTTCACCTCCGATTGTTAATTCTGCATTCGTATCGGTTGGAGACATGGCACTTATACAGGAGCGTGACTATGTTGTACTTGGCAATAGTGGCTCTGGGGATATAACTGCACCAGTAACCTTCGTTGGGTACGCAATTGAAGAAGGAGAAAATGGATACTCTAGTTTTGACGAAGACACCAACTTAACTGGCCAAATTGCGCTTATGCTCAGGTATGAACCATTAGATGAAGATGGAGCCAGCCAATGGGCGAGCAGACGTTTTGGCATACATTCAAACATTAAAGACAAAATGCAAGCCGTTATAGACAAAGGTGCTGCAGGCGTGATTCTTGTAAATCCACCAAATTGCCGTGATGGGCGACGTGGGCTTGAGAAGACAAGATCAAGTAGATTCGGTTCGACCGAAATTCCCGTTATTCAATGCACGAAAGAGTTTGCAAACTTAGTTCTAGGTTCAAGTTATACAATTGAAGAATTGCAGGAACAAGCGGATTCTGGCTCTGTTAAAACCATTCCACTTACACAACTTGTTACTCTTGAAACTAATGTTGAAACATCAGACAAACATGCAAAAAATGTTGCTGGTGTCTTGAAGGGTCGCGGCGAATTAGTTAATGAATGGCTTGTAATTGGCTCACACTACGACCATGTTGGTTATGGTTACACTGGAACTTCTTCCGTTGGAGAATTACACCACGGCGCAGATGACAATTCCTCAGGGACTTCAGCAAATTTAATTTTGGCACGACTACTTTCTGAACATTATGCAATATCCGAACACGAACATTTAAGATCCATCATCTTTATTTTCTTTGACGCTGAAGAAGCTGGTCTTCGCGGTTCAGCAAAGTTTGTTAAAGATCCAACAATGGAACTTGGTAATGTTAATGCGATGATTAATCTCGACATGATTGGAAACCTTAGCAACAATAACATCTCAATTTCAGGTACAGGTACAGCAACACAATTCGATGAGTTTGTCCCAGAAGTTGTTGAGAACTCCTCTGTTTCGGCAATGTTGACACCAAGCGGAACAGGCCCATCCGACCACACAAATTTTTACTCAAAAGATATTCCAGTTCTATTCTTTTTTACAGGCATGACTGAGGAGTACCACACACCTCAAGACCAAGCATTTACAACCAACCCTGATGGCGGAGCACTTGTTACTGGTCTTGTTTATGATTTTGCTTCTCGTCTTGTACATGAAGGCAAACTCACATTCACAACTAATACCAAAGGGAGCAAGGGAAGAACAACCCGTATGCCATCAGCAGTTCGTCTTGGCGTTCATCCTTCATACTCTGAAATTCTTGAAACTGGTATTTTGTTAACTGGAGTAAGCGAAGGCACAAGTGCAGCAGACGCTGGCTTGCAAGCTGACGATGTACTGCTTGCTTGGAATGACATTGAACTTACCGGCGGGCGCAAACTTATGGAGTTACTAAAAGAATCTGCTCCTGGTGACGTAATAGATTTCACAGTCCGAAGAGGTGAAATCAACATTGTTGTAAAAGTAACCTTGAAAGCACCATAGGGACAACTCAACGGTGGGAATTTTTTAAAAAAGTCACCCCCTCTTCCGTTAGGAGGAGGGGGTGTTAGTGATTGCTTGTGAACGATAAGCCGGATTCTGTCTTGGACGGCCATTCATCTACGTTTACTGTTGCCAGTAAACTTTCGCACGCGACCCGTTCTCATTCCTCGGACAAGGACATTCGCAAAAACGAATCGAGAACTGCTTGCGCTTGCACGCGGTGGGGTTTACCTTGCCCCGCTTGT
>CAZLCM010000073.1:0-5144 GCA_964558055.1 uncultured Isosphaeraceae bacterium
CGCAGACAAAAGAAGCGAGAACCGAGGCGTTAAATAGATTGATGCCTTATCAATGTGATGACTTCGTTGGCATTTTTTCTGCAATGAAGGGGTTGCCTGTAACGGTCAGATTACTCGACCCTCCGTTACATGAGTTTCTGCCGCATGATTATGCAGGACAAAAAGATGTAGCACATGCTCTTGGGATACGAGTTTCCCAAGTTAAACGGCGTGTTGAACAGTTGCATGAATTTAATCCGATGCTCGGTCACCGTGGATGTCGTTTGGCAGTTACATATCCTGAGATTCTTGAAATGCAGGTAACTGCAATTGTTGAAGCGATGATTATTTGTAAGCGAAAGAGAATTGATGCGAAACCTGAAATTATGATTCCTCTTGTTGGCACCCGTGAAGAATTGGCACAATTACGACGACTCGCTGCAGTGACCATTAAAAATATAAAGAAGAAAGAACAATTTAAAGGTTCTTTGAACATCCCTATTGGCACGATGATTGAAATACCTAGAGCGGCAATAGTTGCAGATCAGATAGCAGAAGAAGCGGACTTCTTTAGTTTTGGAACAAATGACTTAACACAACTAACTTACGGTTTTAGCCGTGATGACATCAATTCATTCTTGCCACATTATTTAGATGATGGAATATTGGTTCGTGACCCATTCCAGACAATCGACTTCGATGGAGTTGGTAAACTTGTTGATATGGGTGTGAGTGGAGGACGAAGTGTTAATAAAACTTTGAAAATTGGAATTTGCGGTGAGCACGGTGGAGACCCTAAGTCGGTAGAATTTTGTCACAGAATAGGCCTCAACTACGTAAGCTGTTCGCCATTTAGAGTGCCAACAGCACGGCTTGCAGCGGCGCAAGCAGCAATCAAGGACGAGTGATTATGGTAACTATTTTTGAAAAGATCATAAAAGGCGACATTCCTTGTCACAAAGTGTACGAAGACGATCACGTGCTTGCTTTTCTTGATGTTGCTCCTCTGAGTAAGGGGCACACTCTTGTGATTCCAAAGCAAACCGTTGCTTCGTTACACGAACTTACTGATGAAAGTGGGGCCGCCATTGGCTCTGCCTTAGTAAAAATTTCTAAAGCAGTGATGAAAGCAACTGGGGCAACTGCTTACAACGTTCTTCAAAACAACGGCGTAATCGCTCACCAAGCTGTTTTTCATGTTCATTTTCACATCATTCCTAGGTACACGGAGGATGATGGT
Source organism: uncultured Isosphaeraceae bacterium (assembly GCA_964558055.1). GTDB lineage: Bacteria > Planctomycetota > Phycisphaerae > Phycisphaerales > SM1A02. The sequence goes on from CAZLCM010000073.1 coordinate 1,220, forward strand.
CTTTTGATTACTTGGAACCCAAATGAGTTAACTGATGGGGAAACCTTAGCAAAAGAAATCAAGCAAGTTCTCTGATTTGAAACCGATGAAACAACTTGACCGTATCATGGGTATATGGTGGATGATTCAAGCGTAACACTTGACAATGGTGATGAAAGTCACAATCCGAACGAGGATACCCTTGACAGTGATGGTTTAGGCAAGGGGTGGCTAGAGTCCAATGTTGGTGCAAAGAGTGATGAGTGGCTTGGGCAGACCATAGGCCAATTTGAAATTATTCGAATTATTGGTGTGGGAGGAATGGGGAATGTGTATGAAGCCAAACAAACACATCCATTTAGGTCTGTCGCACTCAAAATTGTTAAGTCCGCTACAGCGTCGCCAGCAACTTTACATAGATTCGAGATGGAAAGCGAGATGCTCGCTCGTTTACAACATCCTGGAATTGCACAAGTTTTTGATTCTGGGCATCAAACTCAGGGAGACGTTCTACTACCTTATTTTGCGATGGAGTACGTTCCGGGAAGCAAGTCGATAACTGACTATTCCGAAGAAGAGAATTTAAGTAGAGAAAAAAGATTAGAATTGTTTCTCCTTGTCTGCGAAGCAGTTCAGTACGGACATGGTCGCGGCGTTATTCACCGCGACTTGAAACCATCAAACATATTGATTACGAATTCGGGCAAACCCAAAGTTATTGACTTTGGTGTTGCGTTGATGTTTGGTGTTGATGATGTTGAAAAAACAATAACAGTCGCGGGTCGATTTGTGGGCACTCTTCAGTGGTCAAGCCCTGAACAGTGTGGCGACGATCCCCATGATGTTGACGTAAGGACTGATGTCTATTCACTTGGAGTAGTCCTTTATCAGTTGATAACCGGAGAATTGCCATACTCTTTAACGGGAATTCCTCTATTTAGAGCGCCAACTGTCGTTAGAGAAACTCGGCCCACTCCTCCGAGAAAAATGGACTCTTCAATCAAACCCGACTTGGAACAAATTATTGCCAAAGCACTTTCTAAAGAAAGAACTTCAAGATACGAATCAGTTGCTGAATTTGGGATGGATATCAGGAGATTTTTGAACAATCAACCAATCCTCGCAAAGCCTCCAAATTTGATGTGGCGATTGACACTTTATGCCAAACGTAACAATTTGAAATTTAGGGCAGGGATAGTAGTGATTTTAGCGGTTCTTCTTGGATTGGCTGGTTTGATATGGGGTTACATAGAATCAGAATCCAGCCAGAGAGAAATGCGTCTTGCTTTAGAGATTGAAAAAGAAGCGAAGAAAAATGCAGAACAAATTGCATATAAAGCAACCATAGGGACCGCTCAAGCAGCTATTGCTAATGAATCATGGGGAATGGCAAGGCACCACCTAAGATCAACTGATCGTAAACATAGGGGTTGGGAATGGCATTATTTATCAGGTGTCACAAATCAATCGCTGCGAAACTGGTTGATTGGTGATAGGCCGACTGCACTTACGACATCTCCAATAGGAGACCAAATTGCAGTTTCTTTTGAAGGCACAAGAGTGGTACTTATAGATGAGAATCGAGACGTTTCAAGAGATCTTGTTTTGCCGTCAAAGGTATCTTCTATGGATTTTTCAGAAGATGGCACTTGCTTATATGTTGGAATGTCTAGCGGGCAAGTTGCAGTTTTTGATTTGTTAAAAAACACACGCCAGTTGATTGATTCATCAACATATTCGGTGACTGCAATTACAGGTGCAAAAAACAACGACTTTATTTCTGGTCATGCAGATGGAACAGTTGAGATTTGGGATAAAAATGGAAATCATAAACGTTCAATTGACAGTGAGAGCGGAATGGTTTTATCAGTTGACGTTAATAATTCTGAAAACCACATTGCAATTGGCACATCTGATGGGGCTATTCAAGTTTGGAGTTCTGATGGCAAAAAGAGGTTTGTTAAACATAATGCGCACGGTGGATCACTACATGCAATTCTGTTTTTTGACGATGGGACGATGGCTACCTCAGGCAGTGACGATAAAATAATTATTTGGGGAACTGATTACGAAACAAAAATTAAGACAATTCATGCTAACCACGGCGGTGTTTTAGGTCTAGCGAAAACTCCTAGAACAATTGCATCTGTTGGTGAAAATGATGAAGTAAGGTTGTGGAATCGTAAGAACTTCAAACTTTTGGAAACCCTGCGGGGGCATGATGAAACAGTTTGGTCTATTGGATCTTTAGGCGAAGATTATTTTGTCAGTGTCGGCCGAGATGGAGAACTGCTTTGGTGGAGTTCATCGCAGTCAATACCAACAGCTCTTCGTGTTTCAGGAACGTTTCCAGCTTCAGACATTGCTTTTGTTTGGAATGATCTTCTTGTAACTGTGTCGGAATTTGGCACAGGTTTAGAGGTAATTGAAGTGGCGACAGGAAGCCAGAAATTGATTCCATCTGAATTCAATCAAGAACTTTCGTTAGTTGAGTTTATTCCAACAACTTCACTTGTTGTGACGGGTGATATAGAGGGTAATCTTCGCCTTTGGGATATAGAACAGTTGAAACAGGGTGATTTATTAGGAACTTGTAACGGTCAAATTTCAGCACTAACGGTATCTCCTTTTGGCAAGAAAGTTGCAACAGGAACCTTTAAGGGGAATGTTTGTCTGTGGGATGTTCGTAATTCGGAACAGATTGTGAGCAAACAGTTGAGTGATTCAATTATTGTGGCGATGGATTTTGATGAGACCGGCCAACGAATATTTGTTTCAACTAGCGGCGGCACAGTTTTTGCTTTAGATGCGAGGACAGGAGAAGAATTATGGAGTATTGAAAATAAAAGTGGAGATGTTGTTACACTCGATTTCGTTAAAGGTAAACAAGCCATAATTGCAGCTACATCGGGTTACAAAGTTCTGTTGCTAAATGCTAATACGGGCGAAACAGTGAAGTCAGTCAGCGAGATTGGCGCCTCGCTTCGTGATATTATTGTTCTTCCGAATGAAAAAAGGTTTGTCGTCGCGCTATCTGACGGGACTGTTGGGATTTGGGAACTTGAAGAGTTTAGTTTGATAGCATCATTCCCAGCGTGTGAATCAATTGAGTGTATCGATGTTTCAACTGACGGGTATCGACTCTCTATAGGAGGTGGTGATGCTACTATTCAATTAATGGATGGTATGTCACGTGGAGCAAGATGGACTAACAGCAAAGAATGATTTCTAAGTCCTACATACATGACTTGCTGAAGCGCTGCCTAGAAGAGGATGGTTGTTTTATTGGTGATGTTACAACTGAGTCCTTAAATCTATCTGATGAAAGATGTAAGTTTTCTGTGAATGTTCGTGATAGCGGAACGGTTGCTGCTCTTGAACCAATTGCAGGTTCAATTGAAGTGTTCGGCGATGTTGCCATTGAGTTGATTCATAAAGACGGGGACACAGTCGCAAATGAATGCATTGCACTATTAGAAGGGTCTAAAAAAGATATTCTTGTCGCTGAGAGAACAATTTTAAATGTTCTTGGGTATGCTTCTGGAATTGCAACTCAAACAAAATTGTTTGTTGATGCGGTAGAAGGAACAGGTTGCAAAATATGTGACACCCGCAAAACAACCCCCGGATTAAGGTTGCTTGATAAGTATGCCGTTGTTTGCGGTGGTGGAACCTCACATCGAATGGGTTTACATGATGCAGCACTGTATAAAGATAATCATCTTGCTGGAATGGAAAATATTGCAAGTGAACTTGGTGCAGCGATTTCCCGTGTAAAAGAACATGGTGAACTAAAATTTGTTGAAGTTGAAGTTGACTCGATTGAGCAACTGGAACAAGTGCTGCCTTTACCAGTAGATATTATTTTGCTCGATAATATGTCTTTGGAAATGTTGCGAGAGGCAGTATCTCTGCGAGATGCTTCAAACTCCTCGCCGCTTCTTGA
>CAZLCM010000074.1:0-4999 GCA_964558055.1 uncultured Isosphaeraceae bacterium
TCCGCCTTTTCCAACAGCCCTTGAAACCCAAAGGTGGTTTGATATGGTGTTTGTGTCATTCATAACAAAAGTTGCTGGTGAACCGAACAGATCGCTTCGGTCATCCAATAATTGATACCTTAATTTTGTTCCTTTTGCCGTGAGCCCTTTTTGGTTATCTACGAGCACGACACTTGAGTTCTCGTTGGAAATTAACTCAATTCTTGTGTCGTTTTCTGTTGATGGCATAAGTGAAACATCTTCGAGAGGAACCATCGTTAAGCCATCACTGCATGTGACCCTAATTGGCAACTCATTTGTGGCTGCTTGCGCAGTTGCAAGCGCAGTTGCAATGATTGTCGTTTGAAGTCCTGATGGAAACATGGTTGATGCCCTTGTGTTTGTCGTTGAGTTGGAACTAGAGAAGGAGTCGCTTTCATTTGAAAATGCAACGGTAAGCAGGTCGCCAGTTGCAAATCTTCCAGAATGTTGATCGCCCTGCAAGACCTGTACATTGTCTTGGAATGAAAGCAGGTAATGTTCGACAGCGGGACCGATTGCACTTGCGTTAATTTTATGCGACTTAATTGATCTTTTAGCCAAGGAAGAATTTGTCTTTGTGTTTATATTTGTTTTTGCAGTTGGCTTTGGTGTTTGTATTGGTTGAAAAGGTTTAGAGTTTTCTGGGTAAAACTCTAAATAGTCAAGTTCTTTAAGACGTAGGTACTCGACTCGTTCCTCCAAATCATTAAATCGAATAGAAAGTTGTCTTCCTACTAGAGTTTGGGATTCAGAAACAACTCTTACTTCGCTGTCACAAGTGATTTCTCCAATAAAATTGTCAAAGTTTGCTTGTGGGGTGGTTAACACCATTGTTGGAGATAGACCAAGACGGTTGTTGCTACTTCCAAGTTCATACAATGAGACGTTTACGTGTCCTGATATTTCTCCCGATTCAAGATTGCGTTTCGGTGCGTTTGCAATTCCGACATCCCCAGTAATCACAACCATTTTGTTGTCTGATAGATAGAGTTCTACCTCAGGTTTCTGCATTTCAATCCATCCATCAGGGAGAAGTGGTGGGTTTGGGTCTAATGACTCGCAACGGTATTGTTGACTAAGTTCGCCCTTAGAATTTGTTTGCTGAACCCATCCTCCAGATGGAAGTTCTAGTCCAACGTCTGGTGATGAAGGATCTCTGTTTCCTGAATCCAATGTTGTTGGGGTTTCAAGTAAATCAATGATTTCTTTGCTCTTCGTGCTTTCGGTTTTGACGGGATCCTTGTCGCCGATTGCAAATAGCAGGGCAATTATTAGCAAAGAAAATACAGAAGTTACTCCTAGGACAATCAGCCCAATTCGTTTGTTTGTGTTTTTGTACGGATTAGGGGTGTTCATTGCTTAGCAGGTTCTGCCTTGCATGATTCAACAGCAGCAGCCCATGTCCCTGTTAATCGCATGAGATGTTCAACTGACTCACGTACAGCACCTTTGCCACCGTGCAGTGCTGTTGTGTGGTTAGCAACATCCTTTACTTCTTGCGCAGCATCGCCAACTGCAATTGAATATTTACAGTGTTGCATAACGAGAATATCACCAAGGTCATCTCCAACGAAACAAGTTTCCTCTGATGTGGCGCCTATTTCTTTAAGGGCGTGATTGAGGTCTTCAATCTTGTCACTGCTTCCTTGATAGACATGACTGATTTTCAATTCTTTTGCGCGTGTTTCAACGCACTGTGCGTTTCTCCCGCTGATGATTACAACTGCGTTGCCCGCTTTTTGCCAAAGCGAGATTCCAAGCCCGTCGTGTACGTTGAATTTCTTTATTTCTTTGTTTGTTACAGAATCAAAAGAAATAGTTCCATCAGTAAGAACGCCGTCTACGTCCAAAGCGAGAACCGAGATGTTTTTAGGTTCAGAGGTCATATCGTGAGTTGTAATACATCCACTGATCCACCGCACTGGAGGTTCATTGCAATAGCCGCCTTTACAGCATCGGAAGCAAGTTCTGCGATATCGTCTGTTCGGTCATACAAGGTGTAGAGGACACCAATTGCGTATTCGCCTCCAGAACCAATAGCGTAGTAACGATTTAGCGGAGTAACCCCAAGGTCCGAAGCGACAGTGAAGATTCCTCCCGAATTAGCGATAAGAAAAGTGGAGTCCAAATCGCCAAATGGTGTACTTGCTCCTGTTGCATTGTCGTTTACAAAAGTGTAGTGGTCGTGAAGTGCTCTCCAAAAGTCAAGAAAGAAAGTGAATATCTTTCTTGAACTTGATAAATCTGGAGTGGGTCTTGTAGCGAGAAAATCGTTGAGAATATCGTCATAGACAGCCCAACCAGCGCCGCCAATCAACGAGTCGCCTATCCGTCCGACTTTTGGTGTGCGAGCATTTTCTTGAGGCATTACTTCAGAATCACCAAATGTTGTAAGTGTGTCTGCTGCCATTACTATTCTGTGTTCTTTTCGTATTGCAACAATTACAGACATGATTACTCCGTGACTACTTTCATTGCGATTAGATCTTGGACATCAATCAATCCAATTGGCAAGTTGTTATCGTCTACTACAGGAATTTCATCTACCCTGTATTCGGCGACGAGTTGTTGAGCATCTCTAACAAGAGCATTTGATGGGAGTCGGCGTGGGTTGTTTGTAGCAACATCACCTATTCTTCGTTGCATTGGCTGTGAATCGTCAATCACAAGACGTCTCAAGTCGCCGTCGGTAAAGATTCCAGTTAAATGTCCGTCTTCGTTTATAAGCAAAATTGCACCGGCTCTTCGAACGCCTTCATTTGGTCTTGCCATAGTAAGAGCTTCGCCAACTAGAGTGTTTTCGTCTATTACTGGCAGGTTATCACCAACTTTGAAACGTATGATTTCGGTAATCGTTCGGAGCCCGATTCCTAGCATCCCACCCGGATGGTGTTTGTGAAACTCATCTGCAGTAAAATTTCTTCGTCTTGAAAGAGCTAATCCAAGAGCGTCACCTATAGCGAGCGTTGCTGTGGTTGATGCAGTTGGTGCTAAGTTCAATGGGCAGGCCTCTGAAAGAGAGCCAGTTTCAAGATGAGCAGTACAAAGTTTTGCAAGTGGTGAGTCATCGCTCTTAGATATCCCAATAGATGGGATTCCGTCAGTCCTTAGGATTGCTGCTAGATTGAGAACTTCTTCAGTTGTTCCCGAATAACTCATCAAAATGACCACGTCATCTCGCCTTATCGAGCCAAGGTCACCGTGAACCGCTTCGGCTGGATGAACGACGTGAGATGGTTGCCCAATGCTGGAAAAGGTGGAAGAAATTTTTGCGCCGATTAGACCCGACTTGCCCATTCCGCTAAAAATCGCATGCCCTTCACATTTTTCTAAAATGTCTAAGGCATCAGTCCAAGCGGAGGCGTGATCAATATTGGATTTAATTCTTTGAATAACCGTTTCAATTGCATTAGTTTCCGCAATTAGGGCATCACAGATAAATGAATGTTCTGATGATAATTCGGTTTCAGTTTGTGGGCGTGGGGCGTTCATGAAACTATGATGTACATTGTACTCGATGATAAAGCCACAAGAACAATTCAGAATCTCCATCGATGCCTTTGATGGCCCTCTAGACCTGCTTTTATACCTCGTTAGACGCGCTGAAGTCGATATTCACGATATCCCTATTGCTCAGATTGCAGATGAATACCTTGAGGTCTTGAGACAAGGGGCATCGGTTGATGTTGAGATGGCAGGTGAATTTCTAGTTATGGCTGCAACCCTGATTGAGATAAAATCACGCTCGCTAGTTCCTCCGGAGCAGGTGGCAAAGGACGATGAAGAGCATGGTGATCGTGATTCGGAAGACCCAAGAGGTGATTTGATACGTCAATTGCTTTCCTATCAGCGGTTTAGAAGTGCAGCAGAATTACTTGACGGCCAAAGAAGTGTGTTTGCTCTGCGATATGATGTAAATGTTGGATTTTTAAAACAAACTGTCGAGGATGTCGAGCCATCTCTTGAACTTGATGATGTACACATTCTTGATTTGTCCGATGCCTACGAGCATATTGCAAGCGCAATTGACTTCACCCGACTTGATGGGCACCACATCGCTTTTGATGATGTCCCAATCGAGATATGCCAAGAGGATTTGCTTGAGAAGTTGGACAAAGCGGAAGAACAAAAACTTGTCTTACAGTCAATTTTTCATGGAATTGGATTAGCTGAGCGCGTTGGGATGTTCTTGGCGACACTCGAGTTAGTTAGGATGCGGAAGGTGACTATTAAACAGGAAACAGGCGATGGTGAGATTATTGTTTCATTGTGTGATGAAGTTAACTCTTCCGACGCACCGCTTGCTCAAGAGCATTAAATTCCTGTGCAGTAAGGTCTCGCCATTGGCCTGGTCTAAGTCCTTTTAATGCTACGGGGCCTACATGTGTTCTTTTCAATCGTTTCACTGGGTGCCCAACGATTGCTAACATCCTTCGGATTTGTCGGTTTCGTCCTTCGCTTAGGGTAATCCTAAGAAGTGTTTTGTCTCGGTCGTGCCGTACGATTTCAAGGTGTTTAATGGTAGCTCTTTGACCCTTTTTTCTTGAGTCGTGTTTTGTGTGAGCATCTGAAAGAAAAATGCCTTTTTGCAATTTAGTAACGGTTTCATCTTCGACTTTACCTCGAACAGAGACCTCGTACGTCTTGCTTACATTATGCTTTGGGTGAGTTAACTCGTTTGCCAAAGCATTGTCGTTAGTTAAGAGTAAAAGTCCCTGGCTATCCATGTCCAGTCGGCCAATTGGGAAAATCCGTGTTCCTGATGAATGGCTCACAATATCACCAATACAGGGACGCCCTTGAGGATCAGACATTGTGCAAACTATTCCCCTTGGCTTGTAGTACATCACATAGATATCCTCAGCATGCAAATTAAGTTTTCTGTCAGAGATTGTGATTCTATCTCTCTTGGGGTCAATCCATGCTGGCAGGAAATCGATAAGTATGCCGTTGACCTTGACTTCGCCTGCTTTAATCA
>CAZLCM010000075.1:0-4987 GCA_964558055.1 uncultured Isosphaeraceae bacterium
ACAAATAGTGGGTTACTATTACAACTCCAAAAGAGTATCCTTTGAGAATGACTCGGTGTGCATGGTGCGGATCAGATCCGCTTTACGTTGCTTATCACGATAAAGAGTGGGGAGTACCTGAACACGATGACAGGGCTCTTTATGAAAAACTCTGTCTAGATGGTTTTCAGGCGGGACTGTCTTGGATTATTGTCCTTAAAAAACGCGAGAATTTTCGAGCGGCCTTTGACAACTTCGCCCCTGAAAAAGTCGCTCGGTATGGAAAACGGCAAGTAAATCGTCTTCTTAAGGATGCGGGGATAATACGAAGCCAAACAAAAATAAATGGTGCAATTGCAAACGCAAAAGCTTGGTTAGAAATTATGGAGGGTGGGAAAGGGTCATTTGATGAGTTTTTGTGGAAACATGTAAACCACAAATCCATTGTTAACAAATGGAAAACTGACTCTCAAATCCCCGCTTCAACACCGATAAGCGAAGCAATGGCAAAGGACTTGAAAAAGCACAACTTCAAATTTGTTGGTCCAACAATTTGTTACGCGTTCATGCAAGCGGTTGGAATGGTGAATGACCATGTTTTGAGTTGCCCGCAATATAAAAAACTATCCCGCGGATAGTTTAATTTGAAAAAAACCAAAAAGGCGCAAAGGTCAACGAATTAAAAATACGTCCAAAGCGGGGCATCGGCACTGCTTACGGATATGTTAGATTTAGGAATCAAATCTAAAAGTTGTTCCTTCAGTTTTGGCAAGTAACCTCGTTCACTATTCGTATGACCAGTGAGTATAACTGTGCATCCGCGTGCCGTTGCAGCAACAACATTGTGGTGGGTCATTTCACCAGTAATGAACACTTCACAACCATCATCGATTGCAAGTTTGCAAACCGAGCCACCAGCACCAGCACATAAACCAATGGTCTGCACATTCGATCTGTCGTCGGACCCAACAGCAGGAGCAACTCGAACATACCCAACGCCCAAGTGTTTCTTTAATTTCCTTGCAAGTGCATCGATTTGAATTGGTTTATCGAAAACTATTCTTCTTCCAATCCCCATGTCTCTTCGAGGACGTTCGCCAAGTTCATGAACTTCAAGGGCTGGCTCTTCATAAGGGTGAAACTGTCTTAGTGCTTGAATAGCAAGTGAAAGTGAATCCTTTGAAACCACCATCTCAAACTTACATTCGATAACTTCTTGCAACATTCCTGATTCGCCGTGTGTTGGATTAGAGCCATCGCCGCCAATAAAAGTTCCTGTACCAGAAGTTGCAAAGGAACACTGCTCATAGTTTCCGATTCGACCACAACCAACACTAGATAATGCGAGTCGCAATTCTTCGACCTTATCTTCGGGACAGAAAGTAATAAGTTTACATTCTTCGCCTGGGGGTAAGTTGCCAAACGGTCTTAGCGCTCTAACATCGCCTTTTCCAAGTCCTTCAACAATCCAATCGTTTACACCGCCTTTTGCAACATCGAGCGATGTGTGGGGCGAGTAAATAGCAATCTTATTTGCAATAGCATCAAGAACAACTCTCTCATTAAATGAATGATTGGTTACAGATTTTAATGGATGAAAAATTGGCGGGTGGTAAGAAACAATCGCATCAATTTTTGATTCAATTGCTTCTTTCAAGACCGCTTCCGTTAAATCAATAGTTAACAAAATTTTGTTTGCTTTCCAGTCGGGTGTCCCAACGAGTAAGCCAACGTTATCCCAGTCATTTGCAAGGTAGGTTGGGGCAAATGATTCAAATGCTTTGATGAGTTCTTTTGTTTTCATAGTTGAATACTGGTAGAATACAACCGTACCAACATTGGAGGAACAATTATGAAACTCGGAAAAAGCATGTTAGAAACAAGTAATCCAGCCCTAAAGAACCACGAGGTCTGGAATGAGGGTCTAGCGGCTGGAGGAATCGATACTGCCACAGTTGGCGGCGTAGTAAATAAGACGGGGATGCTGACTTCCATCGCAGTTGCTGGTGGGATGTTTGGAATTTGGCTAACACAAAATCAACCGGGTCTTGCTTGGCCTCTGGCAATCGCAGGAATAATAGCCATCTTTGTGGTGTATTTCATAATCATGGCCAATCCACTGCGTGCAAAACAAACTGCTTGGATTTACGCTGCGGTGCAAGGGGCTTTTCTTGGAGTGCTTACCCACGCACTCGACGGTGCGCTTGAAAACATGGGCTACACGGCAATGGGCGGTCTCGCGTTGCAAGCGTTCGTTGTTACTATCAGTGTTCTTATCTCGATGCTTGCACTCTATTATTTTCGCATTTTGCAACCAACCAAGAAATTTACTGCCGCTGTAAGTGTTCTTACTCTAGGAATTTTCATTACCTATTTAATCTCATTTGTGATGAGTTTGTTCGGTGCCGAAATGCCGTTCTTGTCGCTTGGCTCAGCATTTGAGGGTGGAAATGCTGCATTAATCGGAATTGGGCTAAACGTACTAATTCTCGGAGTCGCTTCACTTTGGCTTATCATCGATTTTGGTGTGGTTGAACAACAAGTCAAATCAGGCGCACCAAAACAAATGGAATGGTTTTGTGCATTCATCTTGATGGTGACCCTCGTTTGGATCTACCTTGAAGCAGTAAAACTTTGTTTCAGATTAGCCGTTCTTTTTGGCAATCGAGATTAACGATCCCCGTTTGTTTCGATAGGAATTTCCTCTGCTATATCGATTCCAAAGCCATGAAGTGCAGTGAGATGTTTAGGGTGGTTAGTAAGAAGTTTTAGTTTCTTAAGCCCTAGGTCGCGAATAATCTGGACTCCTGTGCCATAATCGCGCCTGTCCATAGGTTCTTCTGATACCGTAAGGTCGGGTACGTTTACGTCTGAGTCGGGTCGTTGAATTTTTTGCAAACGGTCAATGAATTCGTCCCCATACTGTTCAGGTCGCATATAAATAAGTGCGCCACGACCCTCGTTTGCAATCATTCTAAGTGAAGCACGGAGTTCCTTTCCAGAAGGGTGATCAGAGGCATCGAAGATATCACCAAGAAGATTTCGGCGATGAACTCGCACAAGTGTCGGTTCATCCACTGGCTTTGCGCTGCCATACTCATCTAACTCGCCAACACCTCCAACTGTCAAAGCAAGGTGCGGAACCGCATCAATTGTGCTGTGATAAGCAATCAAATTAAACGTCCCGTAGGGGGTATCGATTGGCGTTCCTGACTTTGGAGCAATTCTTTTAACCAAACTTTCCCGAGCAAGCCGGTATTCGATAATCTGTTCAACCGAGCACATCTTAAATCCGTGCTCTTCGCATAATTTTTCTAGGTCTGGCACTCTCGCCATTTCTCCATCTTCTTTGACAACCTCGATTATGACCGCTGACGGATGTAACCCTGCTAGTTTGCATAGATCAACTGAACCCTCGGTTTGACCCGTTCTTGCCAAAACCCCACCATCTCTAGCCCTAAGTGGATTGATGTGGCCAGGTCTTACAAAATCGTCGGGTCTAGAGTTTGGATCTACTAGGAGTTCTAAGGTTTTGACTCTATCTGCAGCAGAAATCCCTGTTGAGACGTTGTGTCTTGGGTGTCCATCGACGCTAATCGTGAATGGAGTACCACGAACGCTAGTATTTTCAGCGACTTGTGGCCCGAGTTCAAGCCGATCACAGTCATCACCAGTCATAGCAACACAAAGATAGCCTCCGCCAATCCTTGTAAAGAAGTTAATGAGGTCAACATTGATGTGCTCGGTTGCTACAACAAAATCTCCCTCATTTTCACGATTCTCATCATCTACCAAGACAATCACCTTGCCTTGCTTCAAATCGTCCAACACTTCTTCAATAGTCGCTAATGACATCCCCCCATTTTACATGGGGTCAGACTCCTTTTGGGGTCAGACTCCTTTCTTGGGGTCAGACTCCTTTTTGGGGTCAGACTCCTTTTGGGGTCAGACTCCTTCTTGGGGTCAGACTCCTTTTTGGGGCCAGACTCCTTTTTGGGGCCAGACTCCTTTTTGGGGTCAGGCAGCGGGGAACAAGCATTCCTGAATCAGTAAAATGGTGTGATGAAAAAACATTTGAAATGGTTAATGGAACTCACTGCAATTCCAACCGCAGCTGGTCAAGAATGGAGAGTTGTAGATTGGATAGAACATTGGGCAAAGAGGCAAAGTGGTATTGGCGTCAAAAAAGATAAATTTGGAAACCTCCTACTAACCCAAACCCGAAAATCGTCAAAAAAACCAATCTACATAACCGCGCATTTAGATCATCCCGCATTTGTTGTGCGTAAACAAATTGACGAACAACATCTAGAATTGGAATTTCGCGGCGGTGTTCACGACGCCTACTTTGTTGGCTCCAAAATTGAGGTATTTGATAATGAAGATAATGGGTACGTTGGTAAAGTTCAATCGCTTGATTCCAAAGCAAAGCCATTTAAGATAGTAGTTGTAAAATTACAAAAACCAGTCGCAGGAATCTTGTTAAAAAATGATATCGCTCGATGGCACTTCAAGCCGCCTGCAGTGAAAAATGGCTTGCTCCATGCTCCTGCATGTGATGATCTTGCTGGAGTTGCTGCCGCAATTTGCGCTCTAGATAAAATCAAAAAACTCCCAGCACTTGGTAATGTTGGTGTTTTGTTAACAAGGGCTGAAGAAATTGGATTTGTTGGAGCAATTGCTGCTGCAAAACACCGTTCAGTTACAAAAACGTCTAGGTTACTTTGTCTTGAAACATCAAGAACTTTTCCTGAGTCACCAATAGGTGGGGGTCCCATTCTTCGTGTAGGTGATAAAACAAGCGTGTTTGGTCCCGAACTCACAAACGCAGCAACTGAAATAATGAACGCACAGAAAAACTTTTCGTGGCAACGAAAACTCATGCCCGGAGGAACGTGCGAGTCAACTGCTTTCTGCAATTTTGGTTACCTTTCAACTTGTCTCTGTTTAGCGCTAGGGAACTACCACAACATGAAAGATATCGATGGTGTTTTACAAAAAAACAAAC